>JALOQW010000484.1 GCA_025459275.1 Pirellula sp. | reverse complement strand
GGCGAACCCGATCGAGGTGTTCGATCCGCTCGGCAAGTGTTTCCACATGACCGAACATCATCGTGGCGGAGCTGATCCCTCCCATCCGATGCCAGACACGCATAACGTTGAGCCAATCCTCGGTCATAACTTTGCCTCGCGTGATGGCGCTGCGAACTCGATCGACCAGAATCTCTGCTCCGCCGCCAGGGATGCTCCCTAGGCCTGCTTCTTTCAATCGAGCGAGAACGGTCTCAATCGGGAGTTTGTTGACCTTGGTAAAGTGATGCAATTCAGGAGGCGAGAATCCGTGGACGTTGACCTCAGGAAAACGCCCCTTGATGTCTCGAAGCAACTCTTCGTACCACTCCAGTTTGAAGTGAGGATGGAGACCACCCTGCATCAAGATTTGATTGCCACCCAGCTCGACGGTCTCGCGCACTTTGTCGAGCAGTTGTTCGCGAGGCAAGACATAGCCTTCGTTGCTTTTGGGGGATCGATAGAAAGCGCAGAAATCGCAAACGGCAGTACAGATGTTCGTGTAATTGATGTTGCGGTCGATATTGTACGTTCGATAGGGCTCGGGATGCATCCGCATCGAGACCGCCTGAGCAGCCGCTCCGATGGCTGACAAGTCGGAGGACTCTAGAAGCTGCAGCCCCTCTTCACGACTGAGGCGTTCACCTGCGATGGACTTATCAAGAATTCGTCGGATGGAGGAAGATGTCGATGCAATCATGAGAGTGAGAGGCGAACTCGCGTCAGGCTTTCTTCAAAAGGGTTGCAACTCAGTACGCTAGACGAGGTGGATCGCTTCACAGCGTCGGAGGAACTCTGCCAATCCAGCTTGCTCTTCGGTACCAAAGTGGAAATGCAAGTACTTGGTAAGATAATCATGGCACTGCAGATGCGTCAGGCCATAGTCAGCGGCGTATTGATGCACGATCGAGTCGACGGCTGCACAACCATGGTCGCGGCATGCTTCGAGGGTCGATGCCAGTTCAGAGGTGGCGTAAATGGAGTTGCGAGCCGTCCAGAGCGCGAATACGAAAGGGAGCCCGGTTTCGACGAACCATTCCTGTCCCAAGTCCCAATCGGTCACGAAGGATGCTTGATAACGTTCGGGACGCATGGCTCGGTCCCCGATGACCAACACGGCATCAGCGGTGGAGTCTTCAGGGGATGCTTCGATCGGAAACGAGGTCAACTCGGGCAGCCGGCCAAAGCGTTGTCGATACAAGACCGTTGCTAAGGCAATGCTCGATCGCGAACCTTCATCGACGGCCAACGTCCGGACATCTCGAGGATCTTTGCGGAACAGGATCCGCACCGACCACACCGGCCCTCTGCACGCGATGGCGGCATTGGAGACGATTCGGTACTCCTCACGATTCCGTAGGTATTCGACGACCGGGATCAGTCCGATGTCCAGTGCACCGCTTTGCAGTTCATCGGCGAGTCGACTGGGTAGAGCCAGCCGCAGGGATCCCGCGCCCGCGAGTCGTTCCTGAAGCCCATAAATCAATGGCTTCGTGTTCAGATAAGCCACCGCACCGACGCGGACGGATGGACTGGACCGTAAGGAATCGAGTGAAGGTTTGGAGTCAGGCCGAATTGCTGCATGGGAAGTCATGATCGTTGCCTCAATGGAAAAACCGCATGATCCGGCAAGCGCATAACCCTGGTTTCATGGTTTCCAGACACATCCCGCCCAAGACCAACCGACTCCAAACCCAACGAGAAGGTGATTTCCCCCCTTTGGCAATCTGCCTTCCCGGCGAAGATCATCGATCAGAATCGGAAGGGTGGATGAAACGGTATTGCCTCGGTTTTCCAGGCGAATGGGGAGCCGTTCGCTGTCCACTCCTATCGCGGTCTGCAGCAGCTCCAACATTTTGCGTGTGGCTTGATGCATCAGCATCAAATCGATCTGTTCTTTGGAAAGATGAGCTTTCCCGAGAATGTTTTGGATCAATTTTGGAATGGAAACGACGGTAAAGTCCATCAGGCTCGGGCCGTCCATGTAGAGGCGGCTTCCCCATCGTTTGCGGCGGCGGGGTTGGATCGCATCGGACCGAGGCCGAGCGCCGCCATCTCCAACGATGAGCGTATCCGCCCCTTTTCCATCCGTGCCGAACTCGAATCCGACCAAGGCAGGTTCCTCCACCGACTCGATCAAGGTGGCTGCGGCGGCATCGCTGAAGATGGGACGCAGCGAGCGATCTTCGGCATCGATGTATTTGCTATACGTTTCTGCGGTCACCAACAAGATGCGGCGGGCTTGACCGGAGCAGATCAAACCTTCGGCAAGGGACAGTCCATAAACGTATCCCGAACATCCGAGATTGAAGTCGAGGGCACCGCAGTGAATCCCCAGTCCCAAACGATCCTGAACCAGGCAAGCTGTGGTTGGAAGCGGGTAATCAGGAGTCTGCGTGCAGTACAACAAAAAGTCGATCGATGCTGGATCAATCGACTGTTCGGCGAAGAGTTTCGTGCATGCCTGATATGCAAGATCCGACGCTGTCTCGCCCGGTTCTGTCAGATAACGGGTGCGTATTCCAGTCTTCTCCGTCAGCTCCGGAATATGCCATTCCGGATGCTCTATTTCCAATTGCTCACAGGTCTCTGTTCGCGACGGAAAATGAACAGCGATAGGACCGATCTGCGCGTGAGGCACGTTGACTGTGGTGGGAGGTTGACCGCGAAACACTCAGGACCGACTCGCGGCCTAACGAACTTAGGAGTAGGATAATACCCGGCCGGACTCGAGTGCGAAAGATCGGGCTGCCGGTTTCATTCCTTTGCTTTTCCACGGATTTTCGATCGAAGACGCTCCCGATGAAGCAAATTATTGCCGTCGTCCGTCCTTATTTGGTCGAAGAACTCCTGCAAGCATTGCGGCTTTCTCCGTTGGAAGCACTCTCCGTGACAGAAGTGAAAGGCTTCGGACGCCAGAAGAGCTATCTGGACAGTTACGGTGCTACCGAATTCAGCCAAGCCTTTCTCCCCAAGATCGAGGTGAGCTTGTTCGTCGATGACCTGAGGGCTGAGGAAGTCCTGCGAACGATTCTCGACACTTGCCGCACGGGCCGCATGGGGGACGGAAAAGTCCTCGTCCTCGACGTCCCCGAAATGATCTCGATCCCAGAAGGCCGCGACTGATCGCCCCGCCCCAAATCTGTGTATACCCTTTTTAGCGGTACGGCGCAAGCCGTCCGGTCTCACCCTTGATCCAGATAACTGGCGAACAATCAGCTATCGCGTCTGCGTCGTTAATGGTCGTCGTCCACTCACTGTCTTGGCGGGTACTTTCCGTTCTACAGAAGTTCTCGCCATATCCGTCTTCACGCGCTCCCCCCGTTGTGCAACAGATCCATCCGGTGTAACGCGACGCATGCCGGAGTTGGACTTACTAGCGGGCACCTGGGGTACGACTTCCTCCGCAGGCGG
>JALOQW010000124.1 GCA_025459275.1 Pirellula sp. | reverse complement strand
AAGACTCGCAAGCCAAAGCGGTCTTGGACTTTATCGCATCCGGAAAAGGCTTTGTTCCGCTTCATTGTGCGACCTACTGCTGGCGCAACAGCCCTGAGATGGTCCAGTTGATGGGAGGCCAATTCCAACGACATGGTGGCCAGGTTTTCTCGACCGAGATCGCGGCGCCCGATCATCCAATCATGAAAGGCTTCAGTGGATTTTCGAGCTGGGACGAAACGTACATCCACCACCTGCACAACGAAAAGGACCGTACCGTACTCGAGTATCGATCCGAGGGAGAACAAGCCGAAGGCAATCAGCGTGAGCCCTGGTCCTGGGTCCGTACCCACGGGCAAGGTCGCGTTTTCTACACCGCCTGGGGGCACGACGAGCGGACATGGTCCAACCCTGGCTTTGCCAATCTCATCGAACGAGGCATCCGCTGGGCATGCAAGGATGATCCGGCCAAGGCTGGACCTTACCAGGATGCAACGCGATTTGATCTGCCAGAGATGACTACGATCGCCAAGGACCTTCCCAAGTTCGAATACATCGACGTCGGGCCCAAGATTCCAAATTACACCCCTGGAGCACGATGGGGCGTTCAAGGGGAACCCAAGAACGAAATGCAACTCCCTCTTGGCGTTGAAGACTCGATGAAGCATTTCGTCACTCCGAAGGGGATGACTGTCCGTCGCTATGCCGATGAACGGGACTTCCAATCCAAACCCGTTGCGATGACATGGGATGAACGGGGACGATTGTGGATCTGCGAAACAGTGGACTACCCCAACGAACTCGGGACTCAGCGCGATCGTATTCGTATTTGCGAAGACACCGACGGTGACCACGTCGCGGACAAGTTTACGGTTTTCGCCGAAGGCTTGAGTATCCCTACCGCCATTGTGATCGTGCGCGGTGGTGCGGTCGTGCAGGATGGTCGCGAAACGGTCTACCTAAAAGACACCAACGGGGACGACAAGGCCGACACGAGGACCGTGCTGCTGACGGGCTGGGCCATGGGGGATACCCACGGCGGCGTCAGCAACTTCCGTTATGGCCTCGATAATTGGATCTGGGCCATGCAAGGATACAACTACAGCTCTCCCAAGATCGATGGCAAGGAAACGCAATCCTTCGCGCAAGGTTTCTGGCGATTCAAACTCTCTCAAACCGATCCACCCCGCGTGACGGACCTGGAGTTCATCCGTTCAAGCGACAATAACACATGGGGACTCGGAATCAGCGAAGAAGGATTGATCTTTGGTTCAACAGCCAATCGCAATCCCAGTATGTTCGTCACGATTCCCAACCGATACTACGAACGGGTCCGAGGCTGGGCTCCAGACACGCTGCACTCCATTGCAGATACCCATTTGTTCAAGCCGATCACCGACAAGGTTCGGCAAGTCGATCAGTTTGGTGGATACACTGCAGGCTGCGGACACGCACTCTACACAGCGCGCACGTTCCCCAAGCAATGGTGGAACCGAACAGCCTTTGTATGCGGTCCGACGGGTCACCTGGTTGGAACTTTCATTCTGAAGCGGGAAGGAGCCAATTACTCGTCTTCGAACCCATTCAATCTACTTGCCAGTGATGACGAATGGTCAGCCCCAATCATGGCCGAAATCGGCCCCGACGGCGCTGTTTGGGTCATCGATTGGTACAACTACATCGTCCAACACAATCCAACGCCGCACGGTTTCACAACGGGCAAGGGAGCTGCGTACGAGAGCGACCTGCGTGACAAGAAGCGAGGACGCATCTACCGCGTTGTCCCCACCACTGGCGAAAAAGATATTGTTCATGAGTTCGCAAGCCTCGCAAAGGCTTCGAACCTCGACTTGGTCAAGGCGTTGCGTCACCCATCGTTCCCATGGCGATTGCAGGCTCAACGATTGCTGATCGAACGCGGCGCTACCGATGTTCTTGAGCCGTTGGTTGCCCTTCTTGATGACTCCTCCGTCGATGAAGCTGGAATCAATGCGGGAGCCATTCACGCTCTCCATACATTGCAAGGGCTTGGAGTGGTTAACCTGCAAGGCAATCAAGCGAATCGAGTAGCCGAGGAATTTCGGAAAGCGCTGAAGCATCCTTCACCGGGTGTTCGCCGCAACGCAATCGCGATTCTTCCACAGGACGAGGCAGGCCTAAAACTGCTTCTCGAGAACAAGGCTCTGTTCAAGGACTCTGATGCCCAGGTTCGTCTACAGGCATTGCTGACCCTTGCGGATTCACCCTCTTCCGACGAGGCCGGAGCATTGGTCGCTGAGTTGGCCAGCCAAGAGAGCGATCCCGTTCTCATCGAAGCGCTTACTTCCGCTGCAGCGATGCACTCCGTCCCATTCCTGAAACAAGTGCTTTCTGGAGAGTCGGTGAAATCCTCAGATGCGACAGTCACTATCACGCAACGAGTCGCCGAACATGTCGGTCGCGGCCGCCCCGATGCGGACAGCTTGAAGTCGGTCTTGTCGGCATTGAACAAGGCTCCGGCAAACGTGACCGAAGCCTTTTTGGATGGGCTTATCCGAGGACTTCCTGCGGGCTTCAGTGTCACCGGATCGGAATCGCTGGACCAAGCATTTGTTTCCGCGTTTCAGCATGCGGACGAAGCGTCCAAGGTCAAGCTTATCCGACTGGCAAGCCAATGTAACTCCGAAGCGCTGCAGTCGTACGCAGAAGAAATTGTCTCCACTCTGATTGCCATTTTGGAGAATGCCGAAGCAGAAGGAAAGGATCGAGCCGATGCGGCTCGAAACTTGATTGCGTTCCGCGCCAAAGATGATGCTGCTGTCAGCACGGTTATCGACCAAATCAACCCTCAGATGCCGCCGGCGCTTGCAACCCAATTCTACGAGGCAGTGCGTCGCAGTGGTTCCGACAGGGCAGGTGAATTGATCCTGGAATCTCTTCCCACTTTGACACCTCAGATCAAGAACGCTGCCATCTCAGCTATCCTTAGCAAACCCGAGTGGACGAAATCGATGCTGGACGCTGTTGAGGCAAAGCAGTTTGATCTTTCCGACCTCTCTCTGGACCAAAAGCAATCACTGCGATCTTTCCCAGACGCTGCAATGAAAGAACAAGCCGAGAAGCTACTGGCGATGGGAGGTGGCCTTCCTGACGAGAATCGAGAAAAAGTACTTCAGTCTTTGATGCATGTGACCAAAGCCACGGGCGACGTCGAAGCTGGGATCGTTGTTTACAAACGGGTTTGTGCTCAATGCCATAAACATGGAGACATGGGGAAGGCGATTGGACCAGAACTCACTGGCATGGCGGTTCATCCCAAAGAGGAATTGCTGACGCATATCATCGACCCATCCCGAAATGTGGAAGGCAACTTCCGCCTATACAACCTGATGACCGTGGATGGACAAGTGGTCAACGGCATGCTCGCGGGAGAAACCCGAACGACTGTCACGATTATCGATTCCCAAGCGAAGGAAATCAGTGTCTCTCGCGATGAGATCGAACAATTGGTTGCCACTCGGAAGTCGGTCATGCCTGAGGGATTCGAGTCTCAGATGACCGAGAAGGAACTGACCGATTTGCTCGAGTTCCTGACGAACAAAGGCAAGTTCATCCCAGTCCCCCTCGACAAATATGCTACCGCCGTCAGCACCAAATCGCTCTTCACTGATGGTAACAATGGTCCTGACCGAATGATTTTTGACGACTGGGGGCCGAAGATATTCAAGGGCGTTCCGTTTGTGTTGACTGATCCAAAAGGACAAACGACCAACAACATCATCTTGCTCAACGGCCCCTTTGGATCGCTGCCACCTAAGATGCCGAAAAGCGTGATGCTAGCCTGCAATACTTCAGCCAAAGCCATTCACATGCTCAGTGGCGTGGGTGGCTGGAGCTTCCCCTACGATCAGAACAAGTCCGTGTCCGTCATCGTTCGGCTGCAATATGCCGACGGCGAAGTCGAAGATCATGAACTCAAAAACGGGGTGCACTTCGCTGACTACATCAGTCGCAATGATGTTCCAGGAAGCGAGTTTGCGTTCCGATTGCGTGGGCAGCAAATTCGATACTTGAGCGTCCAACCCAAGCGCGAGGAAGTCATCAAGTCCATCGAACTGGTCAAGGGCAAGGACAACACCGCTCCCATAGTGATGGCCATTACGATCGAACGCTGATCTTTAACGGCACCAGGTGCGGAACGATGCAGAGACGCCGCAATCGCAACTCCCTATGTCCTAGGAACAAGTGCGCCTCTGACTGTTAAACGATGTCCCGGTCCTTAAACTTGATTCCCCGGTAGATCTCGGTCATGGGCAAGGAGCAATCGAGCGATGGCAAATCAATGGTAGATGTAATCCCCTCGACCACCTCTCGCAGGAAGCCTTCTTGAGTCCTTCGCATCACGGTTGCAATCGGTTGATCTTGCTCAAGAGTGATGTAACACTGCAACGATGGTATCGTCAGGTATGCCGTCATTTTCTCATCGAGATCGATGTGACGCGTTGTTGATGAGAGTACTTCGATGATCAAAACAGGGTGATCCTGGTAAACCATCAGTGGATCATTGAACTCGCAAACTACTTGCGCATCGGGGTAATAAAATCGCTCCATTCCGTCTCGGCAAATTCGCACTTTCGTATCGGAATCGAATGGCCAACATGGCTTATCTCTCAGTTCCATACCTAGCCAAATTAGGCAATTGAGTTTGATGCTGTTGTGTCGATTCGATGCTCCAGCTACAGAACGGATCGAGCCGTCTACGTACTCGCTTTTGGCCCGTGCGTCTTCTTCTCCTGCCAGGTACTCCTCGACGCTGGGACGCTCGATCCTCTCATCCTTGTTCATCGCTCTGCTCCTTCTCTCATATCCAATAATTCGGTGCGTGATATATGCCTGTTCTTGTTCGCACCCCGTTGCATGTAGCCAGGAAACGGCGAGATAGTATACCCCAGAATCCCTTGGGGTGATGGAAATCTCGCGGGATGGCGTGTACCCTAGTCGACGTGACTCTGCCGTAGAACATTCTTTTCTCTTCTCAGTTAATCGGAATTGAAGGCCATGCAATACCGCTTAAGTCTCGTGAGCATTGAACGAAGCGTTGGTGGGCAATCTTGGACATTGAATTTACCCGTTAACGTCGGGCGAAATTCGGAATTGCCCGTCTGCATCGACGACGATTCGATAAGCCGCTCCCATTGCCAGCTTTACTTGTCCGCAGATGAGACATTGATGGTGCGAGATCTAGGCTCGATGAACGGCACCTACGTCAACGGAACACGCATTCGCCAAGCCCATTCGCTGGTCCCGGGAGACGAGTTGCAATTAGGTTCAGTCACATTCCGCATTGACTACACCTCCGATACCGATCCAGGGCCTGCAATGGCTCAGCGCACTACTACCCGTGTCTCCACGGCCTCCACACAAAAGATACAGACGGTGCCTTCGGAACGCTTCACCATGATGGAAGTCAAAGAACCTACCAAGCGTTGGTGGGAGTTTTGGAAATAAGACGCCCGGTTCGATGTTCAACATGACCCCCGATTCAAGGAATCCCGCATCTTGATCCAAACGGATGTTGATTGGAATCGCAAAGGTAAACAGCAGGGGTTTCTGCGAGTCCCCTATTCCCACAACCTTGCGGGTTGGGCCAACGTGATGATCCCGATCTGCGTCATCGCGCATGGTCAAGGACCCACGGTATTGGTACTGGGAGGTAACCACGGAGACGAATATCAAGGTCAGATCGCCATCAGGAAATTGGCACGCACGCTGCCTGAAGACTCGGTTCAGGGGCGATTGATTCTGATTCCCTCGCTCAATTTCCCTGCGGCCCTAACGGCGACACGGTTGTCACCGATCGATGGAATGAATCTGAACCGAGCGTTTCCTGGCGATGCCGAAGGTTCTGTCACCAGTCAGATTGCGCATTATTTGACGCATCACCTCTTCCCAATCTCGGATGCAGTGATCGACATCCACTCGGGAGGGCGGAGCATGGAGTTCGTACCGTGCTCCCATATGCATGTGGTTGCTCACCCCGAACAGCGTCGCGCAATGCTCGACGCCATGTTGGCTTGGAACACCGATTTCTGTTTCTTGTACACCGACATCGCCGGAAGCGGGTTGCTCCCCGTGGAAGCTGAAAATCTTGGCAAGACGGTGGTGACGACCGAGCTCGGGGGTGGCGAAGGAATCACGGCCGCTGTCCATCGGATCGCGTACGATGGATTGCAGAATGTCCTTAGGCATCTGGGCGTTCTCAACGGACCGGTGCAAACTCGAGCCTCTTTGGGTTCGCCACCTTCGTTGATTACCCAGGCCTTGGACGCTCGCAACTATCTGCTTGCACCTGAATCAGGGATTCTCGAAATCTGCGTCGACCTTGGAGCGGCTGTGCACGCAGATCAACTCATCGGGGCGATTCATTTCTTGGAGAGACTGGATCGAGCGCCGATCGAGATTCGATCTCCCAAGGACGGATACTTGATTGCCATACGAACGCCATGCAAGACACAACAAGGAGACTGTGTCGCAGTGATTGCCGAACCGGTCGATGCTAACGCTGTCATGAACCTGTAAGCCAGCGGGTGCTCCCCGTGTATTTCTCGATCGCATCCAGATCGAGCTGGATACCAAGTCCCGGTCGATCGGGGATAGGCAGATACCCATCTGTGTCAAGTCTCCAATGTTCGTCAACCAACTCGTCGATAAAGGGAGAGCCGGTCAGGTATTCGACGAATCGCGTGTTCGGGATGGCTGAAGCGAGATGCAGATCAGCCGCCAGTCCAATGGCCGTATTCCAACCATGGGGAACAAACTCCACCCCGTAATCCTGGGCCATCCAAGCGATCCTTCGTTCCTCGCTAAGCCCGCCAACCTTCGTGACATCGGGCTGAATAATGTCGAATGCGCGTTGGGACAGCCAAGGAAGAAAGCTCTGTCGGCGCGTCAAGACTTCCCCTCCGGAGATCGGAACGGGAGAGTGCTCTCTCAGTCGAACGAAATCCTCCAAGGCATCGGGATGGAGCGCTTCCTCGAACCACGTCACTTGATAATGCTCTAACATCCTTGCGGTCTGCAACGCCCATTTGTAATTCCGAGGCCAGTACGCATCGGACCCGCCTGCGTCAACCATCAGATGACATTCCTCGCCGATCGCGTCACGTGCAGCGGCGACAATGGCTTCATCAGTCTTCGCATCCCTTCGACCAAAAGGCCCCCAGCCGATTTTGAAGGCACGAAATCCTTGATCCTTCACCGCCTCCAGACTCAGTTTCATTTTGGAAGGCTCTTCCATCAGCAGCGACGCATAAGGTTGCACGCGATCCACATACCTGCCTCCAAGCAATCGACCGACCGGTTGCCCAGACTCCTGTCCCAGTAGATCCCAGAGCGCGACATCAATTCCGCTGATCGCATGGGTGATCGAGCCGCCACGTCCCAACCAAAACATGTGTTGATGCAGCTTCTCACTGACGCGCTCCGGCTCGAGCGCATTCTCCCCTTCATACAAAGGACGCAATACGTTTAATGCCGACTGAACCAAAGCGTCGTTGGTGAAGACACTTCCTAGTCCGACTCGTCCTGTGTCGGTATGGACAGCGACCAGCGTATGAACGCAGTCCTCAGGTCGGAGTTCATTGCTCCAGCCTCCTTCGGGCGTTGCACCTCGCAAGCCGGCGCAAGTGATCTTGGTGATCTTCATCAGGGTCTTTTCTTTCAAGTAGAGCGTTGGGGGCTTCGCCGGTAGATCTCGACCTTCGGTTGAAACTCGGCGATTGCATCCAAGGGGAAAATCGGGCGAGGGCATCGGCGATGGCCGAGTTGTCTCACATTAGCGCTTGACGAGCCCGGGGCATCGATCGAAAGCATACGGCTGCACCATGCGGCGTACATTCCATGTTGGCAATGAGGCGATTTGACCACCACGGCGTCGAACCGTTTGGGATCCTGGCCGTTGGCATAGAAAAACGACCGATCGTACAGATTCACGGCTCGACTGCCAACTACGACAGTGAAGGGACCAAATTCCAAGACGGCTGTGGGACCGGAATTCCAAAGTTCACCAAAGGATTCGCTTCGAAAGATTCCATCGGTCAGCGAAACGACCTTGGCTCGGACGGACAGCGGTTGAAATCGTATCGGGTCCAAAGTTCCACCCAGCGATACATTCACTTCGGCCCCGATGCCCGCGTGCATGGCGGTCTCAACCGCTGGCCTATCGACGATAGGAACCAACGTGCGACCCGAGTAACCACACTCGATCAATGCTCTCAGGATCGAATTGCTATCGCCCGAGGCACCGGAGCTGGTGGCATCGGCGGCATCGACGAGAGCCGTGGTGCCGGGAGTCGCGATCTTTGTAAGCGTAGCTTGCATTTCGGAAATCGAAATCAGTGGCACTTGCATCCGCTCATGGTAGCCCCAAAACTGACGGGCGATCCCGAGAGCCTTTTCACCCGCATACGACTCGTCGTCATTGGTCACGACAAAGCTATAGGTTTGCAGTTCAGGCACATCGGTGAATGGATTTCCGATGAACATTCCCGCACTCAAACCGTGGGGGCTTCGTTCCACTTCCTTTGCTTGCTCGATGCATCGTCCAAAGAGTCCCGTTTCCGTGATCAACTCATCTCCACGCACTAAAGCCGGGATCGGCACGCGAGCGGTCACGGGTCGAACGCGACCGTTCATGATCTCGAGGAGCAGTCGCGCAGCCCGTTCCCCGGTTTCGTAGAAATCGACATGTGGATAGGTGTGATAAGCCACGATGGCATCCGCGTGCTGAAACATCCTGCGTGTAGGGATACCATGCAAATCCAATGAAACGACGATGGGAACTTGCTCGCCCAGGATGGCACGTGACTGTTCGAGTAGATACCCTTCAGGATCAAACTCATTCTCCGCGCACATTGCACCGTGCATGCAGAAGTAAGCTCCATCGATTGGACCTGAGTTTCGAGCATGTTGCACGCCCCCAAGAAAGTCGCGAGCGATGGTTTCCCAGTCCGCCTGGGCTAGTGTTCCCCCTGAGGTTATAAAAAATGCGCTGTAGGTCGGCACCAATTCGAGCAATGGCTCAGCTTCGAAGACGGACAATGCCCCTCCCACCTCATTTCGAACCGTACGGTGATAATCCAAGAATACCTTCCCGGTTCTTATCCCGAAATCTTCCAAACGACTTAGGTTTGGATTGAACGTCGACACTTCTTGCTTGCACTCAGCCAGGAGCACCCGTCGCGCCATAACGCTCCCAATCCTTTCCGAAAAAGGTGAACAACGTCAGTACCAATAGTATCGCAGCGATTCCGTAAGCAGCCGCAGCCACTCCGAGCATCCCCGAGAATCCTACGGTCTCTTTCCAGGTCCCCACCGCCAGTGGTGCAAAGCCCGACAGGGCAGCTCCGAACAGATTCAGGATCCCGACGACCGCTCCTCGCGACGAAACAGGGACGACATCGAAAGCGGCGGGGAAGATGTTTCCGATCATCCAACCGCTGCAAAAGCCGTATCCGATAAGCAGCCCTTTGAGTTGGTCCAAGCCCTCCACTTGACCGATAGCCCACAAAAGCGGCGCGCACGTAATGAGGCTAAATAGCAGCACCAACATGCGACCAGTTCGATAGCGAGCCCGCAGTCGATCCGCCACGTATCCGCCTGCGAATAAGCCGATGAGGGTAGCCATTTGCAGATAGAGAGTTGAAGCCCACCCCGCTTGTGCCATCGTCAGCTCAAATTTCTCCTGCATGTAACTGGCAAGCCAGCTGTAGATCATCCACAGTCCGAATACAAATAGCGGAAAGACCAAGCACAGCATGCAAAAAGTGGGAATCTGGAACAGTCTACCAATCGCAGGATGTCTGATGCCCGATTCCTTGTGGTTTAATTGCTTTTGCGAAGTGAACTCCTCGGATGCGAGTCGGCTTTGCTTTGCAAGAAACCACGCGTAAGGAATCGCATAGATCAAGCCGACGATCCCCAAAGTGAAGAAGGCCACTCGCCATTGACCGCGTTGTGCCATCCATCCACCGAAGGATGCTCCCCCAACAACTCCCGCGATCTGGGCAGTTGTCAAACTGGCGACAGCGCGAGAGCGCCATCTTTCTGGAGTGGATCCAGTAGTCCATGCAATGGCCGCGGGCATGAACAGGGCTTCGGAAATCCCCATCGCAGCACGCATGGCAAGCAGCATCGTAACGGACACGGACAACCCTGTCGCGATCGTTACCAAACTCCAAACAATGAGGCTAGCAATGATCAGCCATCGCTTGGAGACTCGGTCAGCCAGAATGCCCGCGATTGGGCAACCGATCCCATATACCCAAAGAAAGAGAGCTCCAGTAAGGCCGAGTTGTGCGTCGGTCATCGACAACTCGTCCTTCAAAACCGGAAACATAGCGAAAACCGCTTGGCGATCGCAGTAGTTCAAGAAATACGCGACCCACATCCAAGCCACCAACGCCGCAGTAGCTATAGCCGTCGGTTCACCCTGCTTCGGATCGTTTGGAACAGACATGCG
>JALOQW010000483.1 GCA_025459275.1 Pirellula sp. | reverse complement strand
GATCGGTCAAAAATCCATTCGTAGTGATATGCATGCCGAGAGGCTTAAGATGGCGATGCGCCAACCGAACGATGTCGAGAAGGTCGGTGCGGACAAAGGGCTCCCCTCCCGTCAACCGGACCGCATCCAAGCGAGGCAGTTGGCGATAGATTCCTTCAATCTCCGCCAATGTGAGATCCCCTTTGCCCGACATCTTCCATGATTCGCACATAATGCAGCGGGCATTACAACGAAAGGTCACCGTATGTGTCATCATCCTGGGTCGTGTCGAACGCCCATTACGATAACGCACGGCGTCCACCACAAATCCCGGAGCACGAAGGAATGCGTCGAACCAGTTCATTTCACGTGGATCCAATCATGATGCGAGAGCTGGAGGAGCGGAGTAGCCCCATAGGGATGTCGAGTCGAACGGTTCTTGCTTGGCCCCTTCCTTAGCCGGCAGATAGCTTTCGATGAAGGACTTGGCAGCCAGATTTCCGGAGACCTGCAAACTCGAAAGCGCGTGACGCAGCGTGGGCAGGGCAAACAGAAACTGTTGCAACAGATGGGGTGTCAACTGACTGAACGTCGTCGACCATCCTCCCTGCGATTGAGCGACAAGCCACGCATTGAGCTGCTGTTCGAAGTTTCCTGGTTCGGGAATGGCCAGGACCGGCTTGTTGAGGTAGAACGCTTCGCCGATGAGCTGATTGCCCGCGGTCGTCACCAGACAATCGCTGGTGGATAGATCTTGAATGAACCCATGATCGCTTACCGCATGGAATTGAATGTTCTCTTGCGCGGGCCGTTCGCCCAAACCATAAACGATGCACTGCCGCCCGCTCCGTTTCAAAGCCTGCCATAACGATTCAGGAGCATGTCGTCGAACATACACCAAGATGTGACCTCGCGATGGCCGTTTGAGGCGGGCAGCTTGCAAAATGCCACTGCGCAACAACACGCCGATCCGAGGAATTGACTCCGTGCCGGGTCTCGGTGGCAAATGAAAGAACGAACTGACCGCCTCGCCGGACTGTCCCGAGTAAAACATCGGGATCGATGCTCGCAAAAACCAACCGCGCCACCGAAACGAAACAGGCATCGATTGGAAGTTACTGACGCTGAGGAAGTGCTGATGGTCCAACGAGATCCATGGCACCCCCATCCGTTTTGCAGCGCGCGGTAATACGGGTTCGAAATCGGTGATGGCTAAGGAAGGTTGTTCACGTTCGATCATGCGGGAAATGTAACGAACCATCCCGGACAATTTCACCAAGTAAGGTGCGGCAGCGCATACGGATCGGAGATAGTCCACTTGCTGGTTGCGGTATGCGAAAAAGAGGCCAGGCAGCCTCCGCACACTGACCATCGGGTTCCCCTGATAGCGATCGTACAAATACTCGTACGCATCGCGCGCCGCGAGCAAAATGAAACGATGCTGTGGGACCAACATCTCGACCACGGTTTGGACCCGGGTGGCGTGCCCCCGACCTTCCCCGCACATACTGTAAACAATGGTGGCCATCGGCTCTGCCTCCGTTTCTCTTTTCCTTGGTGTTCCTGCGGCCTTGCTTCCAAATTCGAAATTGGCATCGTTGCCAGTAGAAAACACTCATGCTGCCTCACATGTCGTAAGGGGTATCGCCAGATCTTCGACCAACTGCAGTTGCCCATCCTGGGTTTCTAAAATGCAGGATCTGTGTTCCACCCAATCACCGCAATTCAAGTACCAGCGTTGGTCCAGTTGCTTGCAAGCCGGTCTATGGATGTGACCACAGATCACGCCTTCACAATCGTATTGATGCGCGAAAGCCACCATCGCGCGCTCAAAGGCTTCGATATGCCTACGCGCACGACGACTCTTCAGTTTCCAATAGGTGCACCAATGCTCCTTGCGGACTTTGCGAATCATGCCCCATTGAATGAGTGCATCGCCAAAGTGAACAAGGCGGGGATAGATCCAGCTCCCGAGTTGACGCACACGAGAGTGAGTTCCCGAATCCACGAAATCGAAGATATCGCCATGCGTGACCAGGAATCTTTTGCCATCTTGAGTCGTGTGGATCGCATGCGAACCCGTTCGAAACCGAGAATCCAACGTCATACCCGCTAAATGATGGTCGTGATTACCAGCTAGAATTGTCACCCTTGTTCCGCGATGACACATGTCGTTAAGGACATGCATGATTCGAGCCGCTGCGGGGGACTGCAGATTGAGCGGTTGATGGAGCCCTTCAAAGGTGTCGCCGACGAGATAGACATCCTGTGGAGTGCATCGCGACAAAAACTCCAGTGCGACATCGGGCTTGGACAATCGCCACCCGAGGTGCAAATCGCTCAGAAAGACACTCCTCGCCTTCTCCCAAAGGAATTCCAAGGATTTCCCTCCATAGAAAAACGCGTCGCCCAGCGACGTTTGTCCCTACAATGAACGAAGGAAACTATAGAAACGCTTTGTGATCCCAGTGTTTGTGTTTGATGAATTCCTCGCGAAAGCAAGCCGAACTTCGAATGGAACCGATCGCTCGATTTCCTCATCCAGTCGCCGGCGACGTTGCCGTTCGAGAAACCCATATTTCCTGCGTGATCCTGGCCGGAGATTACGCATACAAGTTGAAAAAGCCGGTCAAAACTCCGTTCCTGGACTACAGCAGTCTCGAATTGCGAAAGAACGCCTGTGAGGAAGAACTCCGTCTTGGAAAGCGGTACGCAAACGACTTGTATTTGAACGTCGTTCCGATCGTCCTCGAATCGGAACAGCGGGTTGTCGACGGCGACGGACCGATCGTCGACTACGCCGTTCAAATGCGACGCTTTGCCGATGATTCTTTGTTCAGCAGGCAACTCGAGGCCGGGAGCATCGCCGATCCGGATATCGTCGAAATCGCGACCTGTGTCTCTCAGTTCCATCAGCAAGCCCAAGTGCTGCAAGGTCCCTTCATTCGATGGCTGAATACCACGCGACAGCTTGCCGACGACAATCTGGATGCCTTGTCGGATGCGTTGCATCCTGAATTGCGAAACGACATCGAATCACTCCGCCGGTGGACGCATACGGAGTGGGATCGGCGACTCGACGCGCTGCGATCCAGATGCGAATCGGGATTCGTCCGTGAATGCCACGGCGATCTCCACTGCAACAACATCGTTCAGTGGCGGGGCCATTGGGTACCCTTCGATGGCATCGAGTTCAATCCTGACTTGTCGTGGATCGATGTCATCAACGATGCAGCCTTCCTGATGATGGACTTGCAAGCCCGCGGGCATTCCGATCTCGCCACACTATGGATCAATGCCTATTTCGAAGCGACGGGAGACTATGAGGGATTGAAGCTGCTGCGATGGTATCTGGTCTATCGCGCCCTGGTACGAGCCAAAGTCGCCGCGATGCGCGAACATCAAGTCGAAGACGATCCGAACACCATGAAGTCTGCATCGAACGAAGTAAGTCACTATGTTGCCT
>JALOQW010000123.1 GCA_025459275.1 Pirellula sp. | reverse complement strand
ACGCGCGCCTCGGCCAGCACACTGTACGGTCGCGGTTCCTCGGACGCAATAAAGGTCATGGCGAGGTACTGGTTGCCGCTCGCATCGGTGCGAGCGCTGTACTGCAGCGGAGCCGCACCCTCCATGCCGCCGGGGCCAGGGTAATAGCCTACGTCGCTAAAGTAGACGTCGCCGTAGCTCGGCGCCATCCACCAGGGCGTCCAGACGCCGAAGACGAACTCCTCCCAGTTGGGGGGCGTGTAGTCGGTGGGGGTCGCACTGATCGCAAAACAGCCAACCCAGACCATCCATCGGAACATCTTTCCCACGCAACTCTTGCTAAATGAATTGACTCGCCAGCATCATCAGGGGCGTGCGATCCCTCTCTTCCTGGCCAGCACCAGCGAAGTCTATGGCAAGAATCCGAAAGCCGTTTGGAACGAAGGTGACGATCTCGTCTTCGGCGCGACAACCAAACCGCGATGGAGCTACGGTGCGAGCAAAGCCATCGACGAGTTTTTGTGTTTGGCCTGCGTCCGCGAGTATGGCATGAAGATTGTCATCGGCAGATTCTTCAATGTGGTTGGGCCGCGGCAGACGGGTGCATACGGTATGGTCCTGCCGCGATTCGTGGCCGCAGCCATCTCGGGCGGCCCGCTGATTGTCCACGACGACGGCAAGCAGGAGCGCTGTTTCGCTCATGTGGCTGATGTCGTCAGTGCCATTACGACCTTGATGCAAACCGAAGCGGCCTTTGGTCGCATCTACAACATCGGATCCGACCAACCGATTTCGATTTACGACATGGCTCGCCGCGTGATTGAGATTGTCAATCCTGCCGCAACAATCGAATTTCAATCCTATGCAGATGCCTACGATCATGACTTCGAAGATGTACGTCGACGCGTTCCGGATTTGACCCGAATTCGTGGGACCATTGGCTTCAGAGCCATGCACTCACTCGACGACATCATCCGCGACGTTTGGCGCGGCAAGGCTCGCTAATCATGCCCGAGCTTGAGCCACAGACCGTCAGGCATCGATTTCAATGCGGCACCTTGGTCGCTGAACTGCAATTCGACCCTTATGCAGAAAAGCCGCCGACCCGGTTCGTGTGGGTGCGAAATCGCTGGCGCAGCTTCAAAAGATTTCTGTATCGGGTTCCGGCTTGGATGTACGTGTCTGCGATCATCATTGGGACTCTATCGGCCTGCAGTTCCGCGTATTACGTGGAACCGATTGCGATCTATGCGGCTTCGGCCATTCTCGCGATCGTCGGACTCTTGCTTGTACGGAACTTCCGTCAAGGAGTAGCCATTCTCGGAGTTTTCAGTCTGGTTGCAGGCCTTTCCTTGTTTACCTTGGTGTGGATCGCGTCACAGATGCCACAAGTAACGCGGGGACTGGCCATCCCTCGCATTGTTGCGAGCGGGGGAGAAGTTCGCACCTTTGGAACGGCCGAATGGGACTCCATCAACCAGATGCTGTTCCCGATAACTGGGCGAGAACTGGTCGTTGCTGACATCATGAGTGTTCGAGGTCCGCTCGAAGCGTTTCCCCCGCGTATCGTCCAGGACTTGAGGCTGCCTGGTAATGTCAGCATTCAAGTCACCAATCGGCAAGACGACGACAAAGACTGGTCGTCTCATGTCCGCGCGATCGCCCCGAAGTCACCGATGATGCTCGCATCTTGGTGGAATGAAGCAACAATACGAGGATTAACGGACGACGGTCTGCAGTGCGAATTCCTGACCTTTGACGAGCCACTCACCCCAACTCAGATCCGTTTCCTGGCCTCTCCCAAGTTACGGTACAGTACCTTGAGGCTATACGGTATGAAGGCCGAGATGTTGAGATCATTGGCCGAAGCGGTAAACGCGAGTGGCACGTTCGGTACTCTCTTCCTAACCGATTGCGAAATCGATGCTCCAGCTGCAGCGGCGTTGGCAGTGGCGCAACCCAAGATCTTTTTTGAGGATCGCAACGATCGAGCCGGGGGCACTCTCCCATTGCGCGAACTCGATGCCATCGTCGAAGCGGGGCTCAATGTTCAGAAGTTCTTTGTGGATCGCGTGGATGGGGAGCAGGCTAAACGGATGGCTCGCATTCCAGGTTTGCTCCTATTGACCGGCGTGTTGTCGGATGCGACCGCAGTTGAGGAACTCAGCCAGTCCAAACTTGAGAGTGTCGCGGTCGCCCACGCAGATGATGCCATTGTGGCCAGCTTGGTAAAATATCCTAACCTGAGCTTCGTAGAGTTTGAGAATTTTGAGGGGTCAATCGACACATTGATTCCCTTGATTACCAAGCCATCCGTGCTCGCGATCATTATTCGAACCTACCGAGGCTCGCGCGCTCAGATCAGTCAGATGAAGTCGCAATCGCGAGTCATGGTGGGAGAGTGTCAAGAGATAGTCTCTGAGCCCGAAAATGCCCCCTGAGATTGCCAGGGGCTAGGAAATCAATCGGGGATGAACGACATTGCCGTGATGGGTGACGAGGGTGTCGCGGATGATTTCGTCATCCATTCGAATGCTCGGTTTGCCATCGACTATCAGGTTCTGTAGAAACTTTGTCACGTTGTTGCTGAACATCAAACTGGCATGGTACGCGGCATCAGAGACGATATTGGTTGGCCCCAGGATCGTAACTCCCGAATCGACAATTCGTTCGTCAGCCCGCGTCAATTCGCAGTTGCCGCCTCGTTGGGCCGCCAGATCCACGACGACCGAACCAGGTTGCATCGCGCGAACCGCATGCGCGGTAACGAGCAATGGAGAACGCTTGCCTGGAATCGCCGCCGTTGTGATCACGACGTCGCACTGGGCAACTGTCTTGGCCAGCTCTTCACGTTGCCTCTGGTAAAAGGCTTCGTCCATTGCCTTGGCGTAGCCCCCTTTGTCTTCGGAACCACCTGAGTCCAACTCAAGAACGACAAACTTCCCTCCCAAGCTCTCGACCTGCTCGCGGCAGGCGGGCCTCAGGTCATAACCGTAGACAATCGCTCCTAATTTCTTCGCGGTTGCAATCGCTTGCAAACCAGCAACCCCTGCCCCAAGAACAAAGACCTTGGCTGCGGAGAGCGTTCCGGCAGCTGTCATCATCATGGGAAAAATCTTGTGCAGTTCCATGGCCGCCATCAACACGGCGCGATACCCCGCGATGGTCGCTTGAGACGATAGGATGTCCATGCTCTGGGCACGCGTGATCCTCGGGATCAACTCCAGCGCAAACAGAGTGACACCTGACTTTGCGATCGGCTCCACCTGTGGCAAACTCGACAATGCATCGCAGGACGCGACGAGTACTTGCCCTTGCCTCATCAATGGAAGGTCAGCGGGGCCGGCATCCGGATTCTCTCCAGCCGCACGGACCTGGAGAACGATATCGGCGCCAAACACGTCACCCCGCGTCGGGACGATCTGAGCTCCTTTGTCGACATAGTTTGAATCTTCATATCCAGCGACCAAACCCGCTCCGGCTTGCACCAAGACCTCAAGTCCTAACTTTTTGAGGGTCGGAACGCTGGCAGGGGTCAATGCGACCCGCTTTTCTCCGGGGAACGTTTCTTTCGCTACGCCAACCTTCATGCCGAATCACTCCTGACAACGCTCAATCGTATTATGTGAGAGGCGGTGCTTATCAAAACTGCCTTAGTTTTCTGGACTCCCCATCTTAACCGGTTCTCATCGTAACTCGGAATGGAAGCAAAAAAAACCGCCAAGTCGCATCAGCCACTTGGCGGTTTGATTGTTTGGCAAAAGATATCACACCGGGCGATTCACGCTGGGCGATTCGCTCCGGGTGCGAAATCAAGCAACGAGAGCAACGATCTTACGATGGGGTCTTCGTCGTGGTCTTCTTAGCAGCCTTCTTCTTGGCTACCTTCTTCTTGGTTGCAGCCTTCTTGGTTGCAGCCTTCTTGGTTGCTGACTTCTTAGCAACCTTCTTCTTAGCGACCTTCTTCTTGGTTGCTCCAGCTTTCTTCTTGGCCACGGATACATCCTCCAAAAAAACCAAAAACTTGGTTGCCGCAGGGAGCACTCATCCGAAGCAGCAGATGAGAGACCTGTTCTCGACAACCGATACAAAACGTCCTTCGCAACAAACAGTCGATCTGTCTTCGTGACCTGTCACTCCGTGACACGATCGACCGCATGAGCTAAGGACCACCTTAGTTGCGAGTATTTGTATAAAAGTCGCAACGTAATGCAACATCTTTTCGACAATTTTTCCACAAACATGAAACGAATTTTCCACATCCCATCGAACGCCGCGACGTTGAGAGATGGTCGTTCTCGCACGAGAGACCGATGCCGTTCGGCGTGCCTGCAGTATCGATGTGAATCGAATCGCGTGGTCGGTCATCATCGTTCGATGGATCGCGCAACGGTGCTTCGGAAGAAGCGATTGCATGAGATAGATTCTTGTGAGTGAACCACTCACCATCGATGCATGATCGATGCAATTCCCAATGAAAAAATTGGCAAAACGAATTCGACGCACGGATGCAACACCCATAGATGCATGCTGCGATTACTCACGAAGAAGACTGCAATCGTCGTCGCGAGCTAAGCAAAAATTCGATGCCGAATACGCGCTGCTGACGGCTCGTTGATACTTGCTCGCAGCCTAGTGGACGATCGTAACAACGCGCGTACTTCACCCTTCGAAATGACGCTCGGGTCACGGCGCAGCGCGATAAAAATTTTTGGAAATTTTTTTCGCGCGATCACCAAATTCGAGGTCCTTGCTGCTGCATCGCCTGCACGTTGCTCATCGCGAGCGACACAAACAGGAGCGCGTTGATCGTCATGCCGCTTCGAAAGAACCACCATGCAACCCCGAACCCAACCACCGCGCCGATCAAGTTGGCTTCGTACAATCCATCGGTGCGGCGGACGATGGCAATCGTGTGCTGCACGATGTGACCACCGTCCAGCGGATAGACCGGAAGCAGGTTGAACAACGGCCACCACAAACTGATCAACACGTAGAAGTTGATCAGCGCGTAGGTAAAGGCGTTTTCTGGAATCTGGGCTCCAGCGAACCAGCTGGCATCCGCACTAAACCACTTCAGCCAAGACCCAATTTCCCCTGTATAGATTCCAGCCAACAGTGCTCCAACGCCAACAACGATGCCGCTGGCCAATTGCAGCAAGGGCCCCGCTGCCGAGATGATGATCTGGTTGCCATCGGTCAGACGCCGACGAAATCCTCCTCTTTGATAGAGATACCCCGCCGTGGGAATCGCCAGCCCCCCCATGTGGTAGAGGACAATCTCGGATTGGATGCCGAAATAGCGGAATGCCAACGCATGTCCTAACTCATGCACGAGAATGGAAAGAAGCGTCGCAGCAACCCACACGCAAAGAAGAATGGGGAAACCAGGACTCGATACGCCTTCGACTGCCGGTGCCAGTCGTTGGTAATTCTCATCCAGGCTCATGGCTTGGTTGTACCCCAATGCCGCTGCGATGATCCAAAACAGCCAAGTAACTCGGATCGGGAATCCAAAAATCTGGAAACGCCAATCGTACTGGCTTGGCATCGGTTCGCCGATCAGCATGATAAACTCTTATGTTCAAGGATCTCCAACGCTTCCTGCACGTCATCGCAGGAAACATTGAGTGGAGGAATCAAAGCCAGGCGATCCCTGGCCGGTCCGGTCAAGTGTACCAAGAGCCCGGCCTTCGATAAGTCGAACACCCATTCACGAGCCATCTTGGATCCGTTGTTTCCATAACTTTCGAAGCCTATCGCCGTGGCCCAACCCCGCCCCACGATGGAAAGCGATTCGGGAAGCAGCTTGCGCAAACGCGACCGAAACTTTGTCCCCTGAATTCCAGCTCGACCGACTAAGTCCTCATGCTCAAGAATTCGAATCACTTCACAACCGATGCGGCATGCCAGAGGCATCGCGGCATACGTTTCCGATTCGATTCCCTCGGGCAAGGCATCCATCCACTCGGCCTGTCCCATGACCGCCCCCATCGATAGGATGCCTCCCCCAAGCGACTTGCCCAACACGACCAGATCCGGTTGCCAACCGTCTGCCATGGCTACCGACCATTCTCCCAGGCGTCCCAGCCCCATTTGAACTTCATCACTGACGACGAGTACTCCGAATGCATGCGCGAGATCCGCGAGTCGCTTGCAGAACCACGGAGGGGCAAAGTAGTATCCGCGCGACCCGATCGCAGGCTCGATCAGCAACATGGATATCTCTCGATGGGATTGACAGAGCATATCCTGAGCCTGGCAAAGTATCTCTTCGCAGCGTCGCTCGAGCGAACCCTCCTCATGCGGCGGGACGATCGGAAAGGGAAGGATTCGGACGTGGCCTGAAGGAAGGTAAAACGCGTTGACCCGAGGCGTATCACTGATGCTTGCCGTTGCCAACGACCGGCCGTGGTACGCAAGATCGAAACGGAGTATCCCACCGGGGCGAACCGCTGAAGCAATCTTCCACGCCAACTCCACCCCTCTCGCCCCACTCGTGGTCATCCAAACCTTGGCATCTGGACAGTCTCGCATCACGCACTCAGTGATGGCGGACTCCAACGCCATGCGTTCATGGCTTTGCGCTGCGTGAGCAAAACTCAGGCGGCTCATTTGCTCGGTCGCCGCTTGGACCAAACGAGGGTGGCAATGTCCTAGCACGCATGCGGAGTACCCTCCGATGAAGTCCAGGTAACGGCCCCCGTGGGAATCGAACACTTCCGTGCCACGACCGCGTACGAACGTGAGATCACTAAGAGGATCGTGCGACCGCCCTGAGCCGTGGGGTCGATGCGGCATCATCGAACACTAATCCTCGGATTGAGCGCGCACTCGCTCGAGAAGTGGTTCGATGATCTCCGAGGGAACGAACCGTTCCAACGCACGGCCGTGACCGAGGGCAGCTATCTGTTTGATCAGACTACTCGAGACGTGCGCATACTCTTCGTCGGCCATCAAGAACACTGTTTCGATTTCCGGATCCAACTGACGGTTGGCCATCATCATCGTGAACTCACCAGCAATGTCGGTGAGTGGTCGAACGCCCCGAACCATCACCTTGGCTCCCAACCGCCGCACGAAATCGACAGCCAGTCCGTCAAACGACATGACTTCGACATGCTCCCAACGTCGCGTAACCAGCCGGATTAAACCGATCCGCTCGTCTACACTGAACAACGGACTCTTCTCCGTGTTGACGCCGATGCCAATCACGAGACGGTCATAGAGGAGGGCCGATCGCTCAATGATGTGCAAGTGGCCCAAGGTGACCGGATCAAAGGAGCCTGTGTAGACGGCTATGTTGGGTGATAGCGCACTCATGAGTAACGATTGGAGGCTGTCTCGTGGGTGTCGAATTGAGCCATGGTCGACGAACTGCTGAAGTGCAACCAGGCCCAAACGTAGACCGCCATGAAGACCAAACCGAACACAACGGTGAAGAACATTTGAACCATCAACATGATCTCACCCAACCCCTCCATCCCTTCGGGAGCTTGAGGTGCACCAGGACGATTGAGTTGGTCTTCGAACTGTTTCATGGCGGCATCTTTGTTCATGACTTGCATGTAGAGACCAAACACAGTCTGGCCGATTGTGACCAATGCCATGATCGCGGAAAGGACCTTCAGCGTCTGTGCGCCCCATCGGCGGCGGCGCAATGTGGCAATGCCTCCGATCAACATCCCCAATCCGATCACAAAACCAATACTCAAAAGGGCGATGTTGGCGGGATGGAATACCATCTTCAACTGTTCCGCTGCCGCTTGAAGTTCCTCGTCTTGCTCCCCAGCGGCGGACAAAGCCAGCTGCGCCACACCTGCAATCACTGGCGTGATGATGGCGTTCCCGAGAGACAAGAGCCCCAACACCAAAAGGACGATTGCGAACGTCTTAGTGGAGGACTTGAGTTTTCCCACGGGAGCATTCGATGCAACCTCGGCCATCGGAATCCCCTGGTTAGGAGTTTGGAGAGACGGACGTCGAAAATCACTGCCGGGAGGAAATGGCCCAGGAGAAAATGGTTCGGAGCTCACAAATACCTCACTTCGACAAAGACTGAGTGTTACCCCTTAATCTGGTCGAGCCAATCGGGATGGGCTTCGGCATGATCAGCGATCTCGTTCCAGATCGCTTCTCGATCCCATTCTGGTCGCCAAGACCACGTGTGTTGCGCTAGGGAAGAGTCTAGCACGATCCAAGGGCAATCGTAGGGCCGAGTCCGAAAATCGGATAGGATGGAAAGGGATCTAGGGCGGCGATTGGGCCATCGATGCTCGCACCAATCCGACAATTCCCGAAGCGAAAATGCGGAGGAGCAACCTCCGGAGACATTGCAAATGCGAGGTGTGCCGGTTCGTTTCTCATCAACCACCTGCAGTTCGATCAACCGCGAAAGATCCCCCGGGTGGAGGCAGTCTCGAACCTGGTGACCGAATCCATCGAAGCCAACATACTTCAAGGGAGCATTCTCGAACCATGAATGGATCCAAAAGGCGACGATACCTTGATCCGCTTTACCGAACTGGCCAGCCCCAGCCATGACCCCGCACCGATTGATCCACAAGGGGAAATCGAAAGCGCTCGCGTACTCCATGGCCAGTAGTTCCGAGGCGAGTTTGCTCGAGCCATACAAGGAGAGTGGCGGTTCGGTCGAAAACCTTTCGTTGATTCCATCAGCGGTCAGCCCGGCCCACATCGATTCATCTCGCGAAGGGCTGTGGATGACCTGCATCGTTGGTTGGTATCGTTGCTCCTGGAGTTCGACAGGAATCTGTGCCAGTTTGGACGCGGAATAAACGCGCGATGTGCTGACGAGAATCAAACCTGCCTGATGTGTCTTGCAATATTCCAGGAGGTGGATCGTACCGACGAGATTGTGCTCCATGACGTCGAGCGAAGAAGAGCCGGTAGTCACCCCAGCCAAAACGCTCGGATTGGCTGCACAATCGATGACCCATTCGCATGGGGAGAGCTTGTCGGTGAGCTCTCGATCGCGAAGATCTGCTTCCAGAACATCGATACCGAGACGCTCCAAGCTAGGGCGATTGCGCCTGCTACCAGGTCTTGAAAAGTTATCCAGCCCACAAATCGACCAATCGGGGTGCGACTGCTGGATGGCTTGAGCCACACGGGAGCCGACGAAACCGCAAACTCCCGTGATGAGTATCCGCATGATGCTTGGCCGTGTTCAAGCCAGGAAGGCTTTATGCAAGCTTCCAAGCGGCGATGAGTTGCTCAGCCCCAGGACTGATCCGTCGCACCTTATGGGCGATCACCGCCTTCTCGGATTTGCTCGCCTTTTCAGCGCGACGCTTGAGATTGGTCAATTTGACTTTTCGATGGCGGCGTCGACGGAGTTCCCGAGTGCGTTCAATTCCCATGACTGCGTTCCAAATAGGTGAATTTGTGAGTTTTGTTGCCGAATACCGTCCGCCTCGCAAAGCCAGCGGCGGGCTCAAGACGGTATCCGAACCCGGGATTTTCGTCAAGTTTCGTGGCGTGCGACGCCGCACGAACCGGGAACCAGACTGGTCGATTCGTCGAACTTCTGGCAAGATGTTAGCCGGTTTACGATCATATTTCTTGGCTTTGCCACTCGATGAAAATGTATGCCTCCACTGACCGCAATCGTTCTGGCTGCCGGCAAGGGGACTCGCATGAAGAGCGATCTCCCCAAAGTCTTGTTTCCTGTCCTTGGCCGTCCGATGATCCATTGGGTTATCGATGCACTTGAAAAGGCCGGGGTTGAAAGGGTGCTAGTCGTGGTCGGATACCGCGCAGACCTGGTACGGGATGCACTCAAGGATCGAAAGAACGTCGAATTCGCCTTGCAAGAACAGCAGCTCGGGACGGGGCACGCGGTTCAAATGTGTGCGGAATTGCTGCAAAATGGCTCCGGGCCTGTGTTGGTGGTGGCCGGGGATTCTCCGTTGTTGCAGTCCGACTCGATTATGGACCTGCATCGGTCCTTCGCGGAGGGGAATTTCGATTGCCTCCTGGGGACCTTGGTCAAGGACAATCCGGCAGGCTTGGGACGCATCGTCCGTGGAGCCAATGGAGCGTTCGAAAGGATCGTTGAGCAAAAGGACGCGTCTCCCGAGCAAATCGCCATCCGCGAAGTCAACATGAGTACCTATCTTTTTGACCGGAAGAGTCTTCTTTGGTCGCTGGATCGTTTGAAGAACGATAATGCGCAATCAGAATACTATCTCACCGATTGCCCAGCGCTTTTGCTCCAAGAGGGGCGCAAGGTCGAAGCCGTCGCTGTCCTCCGAGACTGCGAGGCCCTCAGTATTAACACTGTCGAGGAATTGGGATTGGTCGAAGCGAAAATGAAGGAAATGCGATACGCATGCGGGAACTAAAGATCTTTAGTGGACGAGCCAACCCGCAACTGGCTAAAGATATCTGCGACTTCCTGCACCTCGACTTGGGATCGATCTCGCTGGGCAAGTTTCCCGACGGTGAGAACTTCTGCAAGATCGAAGAAGATGTTCGCGGGCGCGATGTCTACCTCGTTCAGCCTACCTGCCCGCCGGTCAACGAT
>JALOQW010000482.1 GCA_025459275.1 Pirellula sp. | reverse complement strand
TCGACCGCAGCAGCCGGTCACTCGATCCGGACGCTGCAACCCGCCGCGGAAAGGATCCCTGCCATACCCAAAGCGAGAATCAATGATTGCGACAATCGAGGCATGGATCTCATCCTTTACAGAACAGTAATCGTGTCGGTCGGTATCTGCTTGCAGAAACATCAAACGGTCATTCGCAGTATACGTGAAAATCTTGCCGAGAAAAAACGACGAATCCCCTTTCCTGGTTACGCGGTATGGCTGATACAACCGGCGCAATCGTCGATCCTTCCGATGATTGCGTCCTCCCTGAGCTTCGATTCCGATGATCGGTCGCAGGTTGTGTCATACAGTTTGCCGTCCCCTTGTATAGTATCGGAATTGCCGTGATGACCAGCCCGACGCTTCATGGAATCCATCCCGCAACGATTTTGCCGAACTCCGTAACCGGATTCAACATTTACTTGTCGAATCGAGAGGAGGAGCGGCCGATCAAGTTTCTCGCGAACAATCAATTGGTGGATGAAGCTGAATGCGGCCAACTGCGAAGCCAGCAAGGCTTGCAGGTCTTCATTGAGGAGACATCGCGCGAGTCCTATCGCGAGTATCTTTCAACGCATTCCAGCCAATGGATGAACGATCCCGGAATACCCGCGAGCATGAAGACCGAGCTTCTGCTGGAGTGCATGTTGGCCAAGTGGCAAGTCGGCTTCCAGTCGACGGACTGGGATCGTGTCGTCGCCTTGTCTCGTGAGATCAGTGAACAGTTGACCGATGCCATCGAAAGAATTGGGATTCAGATCCCGCATGTGCTGGAGCACCTGGATGCTGGAACCAACCCTACCGTGCACGCTCTACGCACCGGAATCTACTGTGCTTTGCTCAGCAAAGAGCTCGGCTTCGATCGACCCACGATGATTGAGTTGTGCATGGGAGGGATGTTGCACGATGTTGGCAAACGGTCGATGGGAGACGAAGCCGAACTGGCCAGCCATGTCAATGAACGCTCCACTCGAGCCCATCCCTTGATCGGATTTCGCAGATTGTGCCGATGTGCCGATCTTCCGATGACCTCGTTGCTCATGTGCTATCAGCATCATGAGAATTTCGATGGATCCGGTTTCCCAGTACAGCTGGTGGATCAAGAGATCCATGTCGGCGCAAGAATCTGCGCCATCGCAAATCGATTTGATCACTTGACCAGCAATGAAAACCCCAGAATGGCGTACGCACCTGGATCGGCTGGTCGCATATTGGAACAAGACAAGTCCAATCGTTTTGACCCGGAGATAATGAAGGCATGGCTGAAGCTGTTGAAGACCCATTTGAGGAACAGTTAAAACTGTATCCCATCGATTTCGTGCTGCCTCCCAGAGTGCGTGAGGAGTTGCAGCGGAAGGGGACGGGGGCCGCTATCCACAACGACAATCGCGAATCCCCTCGTTTTCGCACCAACGGTCCAGCCATCTTGACGTGGATCAGTTCGCCCCCAGCCGTCGATCAATCGCACACCACTTGTCAGGTCATCGTTCGTGACATTTCGAAGACCGGCGTTGGGATACTTACAAGTTCTCAGTGGTTTCCCGAACAGTTGGGCAAGCTCGAGTTCGCTGTTGGTGAAATGACGGTCAAGGTCATGCGGTCCCGCCGGATCGGCCCGAGATGCTTCGAGGTCGGCGCTCGAATCCTGAAGTTCTCCCGGCACGATGACGAGTGAACGAGACGACGAGTGAACTAATCCGCGTATCGGCTCTTGCCTGTTCCAGTCACTGCGCGACCGATGGTCCAGCAGCGATATCCAAGTCCTTCGATCATGGACTGGATACTCCCCGCAAAGAATGGACGGACGACCAAAACGAAGCCGATTCCCATGTTGAATACATGCTCCATTTCATTGGATGCAATATCTCCAAGACGAGCAAGCCACGGGAATACAGGAGGCACACTCCACGACCCTCGATCAAACACCAAGTCGACGTTCGGGGGCAGAATACGCTCCGTATTCTCCAATAATCCCCCGCCGGTAATGTGAGCCAGACCATGCACCACGTTCTTGACTTTGTAATGGGATAGCACCGTTCGGGTTACTTTGCTGTACATCAATGTCGGCTCGAGCAACGCATCGGCAACGGTTTGCTGCAGTTCCGGAACGAAGGTATCGAGGGTCAATTGACCGTGGTCGAAAATCGCCTTTCTTGCCAGGCTGTAGCCGTTGCTGTGGATGCCGGACGAGTGGACGCCCAGGATCACATCTCCATCGGCAATGTCCTTGCCCGAGATCAGATTCTTTCGATCGACAACCCCTACGCAGAATCCGGCCAATTCGTAGTCGCCCGGATGGTAATGGTCAGGCATGATCGCGGTCTCTCCACCGATCAGGCTGCACTCTCCTTGGATGCACCCATCGGAAACTCCGCGAACAAGCTGTTCGAGTAGCGCCGGGTCGTCTTTCCCCATGGCGATATAGTCGAGAAAAAATAGTGGCTCCGCACCCGTGCAGAGCACGTCGTTAACACACATGGCAACAAGGTCAATTCCGATGGTGGAATGACGATTGGCGGCGATCGCAACCTTCAGTTTGGTGCCAACACCATCCGTGCCGGAGACAAGGACAGGTTGCTCATAATTTCGAGCAAACAATTGCTGACGAAAGTCCAGCGAGAAAAGCCCTGCGAATCCACCATCGTTGCGCAACACCCGGGGCGTGAAAGTCCGATGCATCAATCGCGGGAGTCTTTGCATCGACTCTTCGTAGAGCTCGAGATCAACGCCGCTGTCTTTGTAAGTGATCCCCATGTCTGCTGCGTTTCCTACCGGGAAATGATTTCGCGGTCAAAGTAATTGATCGACATTCCTGCGTCGACGATCAGCGTCTGTGCGTTGATACCAGAAGACCTCGGACTTAGCAAAAACGCTGCGACATTCGCGACCTCCTGAGTCTCCAACCCGCGTTTGCGAGGGATGGCACGCTCTGCAAAGAGATACGCATCGACATAGCCAGGGATCCCCGCAGAGGCACTAGTTTTCAGCAAACCGGCCCCGACAGCGTTAAACCGCACATTGGAAAAGCTACTGAAGGACTTTGCCAAGAATGCCAAGCTAGAATCCATTGCCGCCTTGACCGGAGCCATGAAACCGTAGCTTTCGCTTGCCATCCGGGTCGTAGAAATACTGATCGTGACTACCGATGCATCGCGAGACAACTGGTCCCTGAACGCTTCGCTTATTTCAACCAACGAGAAACAAGAAATATCCATCGCCTGCAAGAACTGCCGTTTCGTTGTTTGGTGAAACGGTTTAATCCCGTCACTGTAGTCGGCGAAAGCGATCGAATGGACGACACCATCAATGGGTATAGCGTCACTTTTCAACGCGGCCGCCGTTCGGTCGATTTCTTCTTTGTTCTCAACGTCGCAGACAAAAATCCGACTAGTGGGAAAGAGTTTGCATACCTCTTCGCGCCGCTTTTCCGAT
>JALOQW010000122.1 GCA_025459275.1 Pirellula sp. | reverse complement strand
AAAGAAGAGCAAGTCTCCGTGGCTAGAGACTTCTTGACACGCGTCACGAATACACGTGTCTCGGATGTACAGCTAAAGGTATTGCGCTCTGCACCAATTCACCGATTGGCGGATCAGATACATCCGTTGACGATCAAGCCTGTGGATTACCGAAAGCTGATCTTGGATCTTGAAACGGTGGAATGCAATCCCGTGCATCGCTGCTCTGCAGGTCTCGCTGACGCCATCCAATCGCTTCGATTCTCGGAGCATCCTGAATTGGGCGCGATCGCCGCTGCCATCAACACCCATTACCGGAATGCCAATGTACGGTTGAGTGTATCGGAGTCGTTCTTGAACCGAATGATGCCTCGCGATCAAGTGACGACTCGCCCCGTTCAACAACGGATTCTAGGTGCAGATACGCGAGGGGCGAGTCAGGTACAGACCAATCTGAAAGTGGATTTGCTCCCGGATCCAAGTGCTTGGAAATTACAGTTGAAGTTGGATGGTCAGATCGACAGCAACACTCAGAGCAGTCGAAACGGAGCAACGTTTTTTAATTCCAGCACCGCCCACGTCCAGTCTCAGCGGGAGCTGAGGATCGACGCCTTGTCTCTCTCGATCAACGGCTCGCCAGCCTCCGTCGAATCTTCTGATGCGCTCCGCCGGTTCTCGACCAACTGGGACTCGATGCCTATCGTTGGGGACATGATCCGATACATCGCCCATCAAGAGTTCACGCAGTCGAGGCCAGTCGCGAAACGAATCACTCAACGATTGATTGCTCAGCAAACAGATGAAGAGTTTGACAAGCAACTGCGGACTAAGATTGGTTCAGCGCAGGAGACACTGGAATCGCGATTCTTGGGCCCTTTGCAATCACTGCAGCTCAGTCCCCTTGTGATGGATATGCAATCGACAGAAGATCGGTTGATTGCGCGTTATCGATTAGCAAGCGCTCGGCAGCTGTCGGCATTCACCCCACGACCATTGGCTCCTGGTGACAGTCAACTGTCGATTCAGATTCATCATTCGATCTTCAACAACCTGGTGGATCAAGCCATCGATACGCGTCGGGATTGGACGATCCAGCAATTGTCGGACTCGATTGCCGATATTCTCCAGCAACCTCGTCCGACGTTGCCAGCCGATACGCCACACGATGTAACCTTGCGTTTCTCGGACCCAAATCCGATGTCGATCGAGTTTGACGATGGACGCATGTGGTTGACATTGCGTATTGAGTCGCTTGAACAGCCGGGCCGGATTCAGCTGAAGAACTTCACGATTCGGACTTCGTACACGGCAACGGTAGAAGGGTTGCAAGCCGAATTGCTTCGAGACGGCATCATCAGCATCGATGGGCATCGCTTGGGGTCGCGGGATCGGTTGCCCCTGCGAGCCATCTTCACGAAGGTTTTCTCGAACCGATCGAGCATTCCGATGGTGGCTCAGAATTTGTTGGATGATCCTCGCTCTCAGGGATTGGTGGTCAGCCAATTCGACATGCGGGACGGATGGCTCGCGATTGCGGTGAGCGACCGCACTTCTTCTGAATTCGCGTCGAAGCAAACTTTCCATCCAAAGCGTTGAACTGCAAAGGCAGTCGCGTTGACTTCTAAGTGATTTTCGGTGTTCTAGGGACCGTCGCAGGAAATTCGAAACTGCGATACCATTGGGGGAGTATCGGTTCTAAACACTTTGTTCGAAATTACTATGTCCGCTCTAGCACCCCAATCCCAGGCTGTAACCACACCGACCGACCCCTATTTTCAGGACCTGTTTGCCGAACGCATCGGAGGCGCCCACTACGGGAAGTCCAACGAGATTTACAAGTTTGAGAAGATCAAACGAGCCAAGAGGAAGGCCCTCGCGGACCATCCGGACCGGCAGTTGCTCGATTTCGGAATTGGTGAGAACGATTCCATGGCCGACGTGGTTGTGCGCCAGGCTTTGCAAGTCGAGGCCAACCGGCCCGAGAACCGTGGGTATATGGACAACGGACCGGTCGAGTTCAAGCAGGCTGCGGCTCGATTCATGGAGCGGCAGTTCGGTGTTTCCCTCGACCCTGTCACGCAGGTGAACCACTGCATCGGTAGCAAGACTGCACTCAGCATGCTGCCGGCCTGTTTCATTAATCCTGGCGACATCACCATGATGACGGTGCCTGGTTACCCGGTCGCTGGGACTCATACCAAATACTATGGGGGCACCGTTCATCGCTTGCCTCTGACCAAGGAGAATCACTTCTATCCGGATTTCTCCAAAGTTACCGACGAGATTTGGGAGAAGACCAAAATGCTCGTCTTGAATTATCCCAATAGCCCGACCGGACAGGTTGCGACTCGCGAGTTCTATCATCAGATCATCGAGCTGGCGTTGCAGCATCGGTTTGTGGTGGTTCAAGATGCGGCACACATTTTGCTTACCTTTCGCGGGGAGCCATTGAGCTTCTTGGAAGTGCCCGGGGCTATGGATGTAGGAGTGGAGGTCCATTCCATGAGCAAGGGCTTCGACATGATTGGTTGGCGCATCGGATGGGTGTGTGGAAACCAGCGCATCGTCCAGGCGTTTTCTGACGTCAAGGACAATTGCGATAGCGGCCAGTTCGGTGCGATCCAGCGAGCTGCGATTCAAGGCTTGGATGATCCCAGTATTCCAGCACGAATTCGGGACAAGTATCGACGTCGGTTGAAAAAACTGGTTGCTGCTTTGAAGCAGTGCGGCTTTGAGTGCGATGTGCCTGGGGGTAGTTATTTTCTTTACACCCCGGCTCCTAAGAGTGTCGCGGGTGGCCCCACGTTTGCGAACGCTGAGGAAGCCTCCCAGTTCTTGATCACCGAGCAATCGATGGTGATCGTCCCCTGGGACGATGCGGGAAGTTGCTTGAGGTTCTCTGTTACCTACGAAGCGGAGACCGAGGCCGACGAAGACGCACTCATGACGGAGACCGTTCGTCGTCTCAAGGGCCTGAACCTACAATTCTAAACGGAATTCGATCGAAGTAACGTGCCATGACCGATTTGACGATTCATCAGCAGCTTCAAGCCGCCCTCGAAAGTTTTTGCGATCCGGAAACCGGACGCCCATTGTCCAAGACAGGACAGGTCACAGACTGGATGGTAGCCGATGGGAATGCAAGTTGTCGTTTGGGCCTGACATCGATGGTCTTGCCGATCTCTGTCGAGATCGCAGAGCGACTTCGAGATCATTTCATCGCCAAGGTGCCAGGGCTCAAATCGGTCGACATTCAAACCGACATGCTCTACCGACCCGCACCGGCAATCGGACAGATCGGTCTGAAGGCTAAGGCTGTGATCGCCGTGGCTGCAGGCAAAGGGGGCGTCGGTAAGAGCACGCTGGCGGCAGGCATCGCCCTGACCCTTGAAAAGCTCGGAGCCAAAGTGGGACTCATGGATGCCGACGTGTATGGGCCAAGCATTCCACATATGCTGGGGCTTGAAGGACGACCGGAAGTGGTGGATGGGAAGATTCAGCCGATCCGTTGCGGCACCATGCCCGTGATGTCCATGGGTTTTCTGATTGGCCGCGATCAAGCCGTGGTCTGGCGCGGGCCGATGCTCCATGGTTCCATCACCCAATTCTTGCGCGATACCGATTGGGGTGAATTGGATTACCTGATCATCGATATGCCTCCCGGGACCGGCGATGTCGCGTTGACCCTTTCTCAACTGCTACCGTTGGCGGGTGCCGTGATTGTCTGCACACCTCAGGAAGTGGCATTGCTCGATGCGAGCAAAGCCATCGCCATGTTTGAGAAGACCAAGGTTCCTATCCTTGGCATCGTAGAGAACATGAGTGGCTTCACCGACCCCGAGTCAGGCAAAACCTTTGACATTTTTGGACGGGGTGGCGCTCGCAATAAATCCGAAGAGATCGGCGTCCCGTTTCTTGGGGAAGTGCCGATTCAGATTCCGCTTCGGAGTGAATCCGACGTCGGCAATCTTTCATCGGTACTGGGGAATCCTCGGATATCGAAACCGTTTGAAGATGTTTGTCGTTCCTTAGTGAGATCCGTGACAGACCAGATTGCAGCCAGACCGATGAGCGGCGCGCCGCTGCCCGTCTTGGGTTAAGACCAATACCGTTCCACGAACTGCCCTAATGTAGTGGATCTTGCCAAAGATCCCTGATCAATGTACTGGATCTTGCCAAAGATCCCTGATCAATGTAGCGGATCTTGCCAGAGATCCGTGAGCACCGGGACGTTTGGCAACTTCCACTACCTTCGTTGAACCGTATTGAGGTTAAGATCGGTCCTGAAACGGTTCGTTTGCCTCAACAGCCAGTGGAATCGCTGCATCCTGCAAGTCCCGTTGAAAAAGAAAAAGCGGGCAGATTGCGGTATTGTTGCGAAGTGCCATCGAAGTCGGTTGGGGTGACTTCGATGCCCGGAGCACTGCACGACATTGACCTAGTATCTGCCCGCCAAGAGTCATCGTGATTTGTGTGCAAGAGCCCTATTGCCGTTCCCTTGCGACATCACCTCTTCAAGCATCCAGCGTGCCGCCATGACCTCGACGCCCCATTTTCTCAGGCTTTCGGACGGGTAACACGCGAAAACCCGGGGAAACGAGGACTAGAATCTCGTCGCCCCCCTCCTTCATTGCGCCCATCGCGGGACCGCGCTGCGACGCATTGACGCGACGGCGGAGGCGTCGCGACATTTTGTCTGCGCGAGAGTGTCGCGGGAGTTCTATCGCAAGTCGTCGGAATCGATTCCGATCGATTAGGTTCCGAATGCTTGGTAGCCAAGAAACGAGAGGAATGCGATCAAGTAGATCCAGCCGATCCTGCGTCCCACCTCTCGCCCGGTGAACGCAACGGGGAGTAGAAAGGCTGAAAAGGCGATCAGCATAGGCAATTCAAATCGAAGCGTTCTTTCATGAACGTGAATTGGATAGATTAAAGCAACTATGCCCAGAATCCCGCCGAGGTTGAACAGATTCGAACCCGCCACGTTACCGATGACGATATCGGATTCACGTTTTCGCGAAGCAAGAATGGCGGTCGCCAGTTCCGGCAACGAGGTTCCTACCGCGACGATGGTCAAGCCAATAGTCAGCTCGCTGACCCCCAATTTCTGAGCGATATTGACCGCTCCGTAGACCATCATCTGGGCCCCTACGATCAAACCAAAGAGACCGAAGAGGACCATCGCCATGTTGATGGGAACCGATCGAGCCGATTCGTGACCTGGATGATCCGGCTTGGCATTTTCTTGAGTGATGCGAGATTGCGCCAGTACTTCGCTTTCGCTTTTTTCGTCCGAGGCGACAAGCCCTACCCACGGGTCTTGAGCCGCGATGTCGCGTGTTAGCTGGACGACTTCTTTTCGGAATTCTTGTTTTTCTCTCAGTCCTCGGTAGATAGTCCAGCATGCGGTGGCCAAGAACATCGCAAGGAGCACCGCTCCATCGAATCGGCTAAGTTCCCCGTCCCAGCACAAGAGCCACACAAAAAGCGCTTGGGCAACAAGCAAGGGAATCTCGAACCGAACCAAGGCAGTATCCAGGAGGATAGGGCGAATAACGACGGCGATCCCCAGTATGAGACCGAGGTTGGAGATGTTGCTGCCGATCAAGTCACCGAAGGCCAGATCGGTTTTGCCGCGTAAGGCAGCCGTGACGTCGATCGCCAACTCAGGGGCAGAAGTGCCGTAAGCGATCAGCGTCAAACCGATCAGAAGCGAGCTGATCCCTAAGCGCCGCGCAATCCCAACCGCTCCATGAATGGTTCCTTCGGCCCCGACGTAAAGAACTCCCAGGCCAAGGGCGAAAATAAGTATGGACCAGAGAATTTCCATCGACTTTTCCTTGTGCGTCAACGACGGTTCGACCGTCCGGGTTATGCGTGGTATACTTTACCGCCTTCCGAATGAATGCGAACCTACAGGCGGATGAACGCCTCATGTTTGGTCGTTAATTTTTTGAAGTTTTTCTTGGAGATCTTCATGGCCAGTCCCACCCTTCATTCCCCCAAAAAAACGCAGGTGATGACCGGAGCCGACATCGTTGTCGCTTCGCTGGTACGGCAAGGGGTCAAGGTGGTTTTCGCCTATCCGGGCGGTTGCAGCATGCCGATGCACCAATCGCTGACCAAGTATTCCGAGAATCTGAGGACGATTCTGCCTCGACATGAGCAAGGGGGCGCGTTTGCTGCCCAAGGTTTCGCTCGCGCGACCGGCCAAGTAGGGGTTGCCATGGCCACCAGCGGACCGGGAGCAACCAATTTGGTGACTGCGATCGCTGATGCAAAGCTGGACAGCATCCCGTTAATCGCCATTACGGGTCAGGTGCCCACCGGTGTTATCGGAACGGACGCGTTTCAAGAGACTCCCATTGTGGAGATTTGCCGCGGCATTACCAAGCACCACTATCTCGTGACAAAAGTCGAGGATGTGCCTCGGGTCATGAAGGAAGCGTTTCATATCGCGACAACAGGGCGCCCTGGACCGGTGCTGGTGGATATGCCGAAGGACGTCCAACTCGACAGCTGCGAGGTCGACTGGGATGTGCCGATGAATTTGCCAGGCTACAAGCCATCCAAGCATCCGAATGCGGCTCCTGAGCAGATTCGACAGATTGCTGCAGCTATACGTCACAGCAAGCGTCCGGTGATTTACTGTGGAGGGGGCATCGTCAATGGCGAAGCGTCCGAGGAGCTTCGGTCCCTGGCTGCGAAGACGGGAATTCCGGTGACGATGACGGTCATGGGTTTGGGGGTTTATCCAGCGGATGGTCCTCTGTCCCTCGACATGCTCGGCATGCACGGCAGCGCCTATGCGAACTATGCGGTTCGAGACTGCGATCTGCTACTTGCATTGGGAGTTCGCTTCGACGATCGAGTCACTGGACATTTGGCTTCATTCGCCAAGAACGCAAAGATCGTTCACATCGACATCGACGCTTCAGAACTAAACAAGAACAAGATTGCGCACATCTCGGTGCGAAGCGACATTCGGTATGCGTTGAGAGAACTCAATGAAGTTGTCGAAGCGCCTGAAGATTGCTCGGCGTGGGTCAGCCATTGCCGTGATCTGAAGGCCAAGTATCCGTTCAGTTACGACGACTCCTTTGATGGGATTCTCCAGCAGCATGCGATTCGAACCCTTTCGAATCTGACGCGAGATCGCGAAACCTATGTGACGGTTGGAGTTGGCCAGCATCAGATGTGGGCGGCCCAATTCTTCCAATTCCAACGTCCACGAGCATGGCTCAGCAGCAGCGGGCTTGGGACGATGGGCTTCGGTTTGCCCGCCGCGATGGGGGTTCAAGCGGCCCATCCTGGGGCGTTGGTGATCGATATTGATGGTGACGGTTCCTTCCAAATGAACATTCAGGAACTGGCTACGCTTCATTGCGAAAAATTGCCGGTCAAAGTCCTGCTGCTCAATAACCAGCACCTGGGTATGGTAGTGCAGTGGGAGGATCGGTTCATGGGCTCGAATCGAGCTCATACGTATCTAGGTCCCATCGACCACGAAGAAGCTCGCGGACCGGGCTCAACCGTAGCTCATTCCTACGTGGAGAATCGGTATCCAGACTTCGTTCAGATCGCCAAGGGCTATGGTTGTGGAGCTTCTACAGTACGTCGCAAGGCAGATCTCGAAGAAGCGTTGCTGGAGATGATTCGATATCCTGGCCCGTATGTTCTCGACGTCGAAGTCCCCTATCAGGAACATGTTTTGCCGATGATTCCATCTGGCAAAACCGTCGATGACATGATTCTCAAATAATCCTCTGACCGATCCTTACATCAATGCTTGATCTCTACGACAAGATTCAGGATGCATGCGCTTTTATCCGCAAAGCGTGGCATCACACACCGCACGCTGGAATTATCTTGGGCACTGGGCTTGGGCCTCTTGTCCAACGCATTGAAGTGGAAGCCACAATCGACTACGAAGAGATTCCGCACTTTCCCAAATCGACGGCAACCTCGCATCGAGGTCGGCTCGTTTGCGGCAATCTTTGCGGCCTGCCGGTCGTTGCCATGGACGGTCGGTTCCACATGTATGAAGGGTATCCGCTCAAGCAAATCACTCTCCCCGTTCGCGTCATGAAGTTTCTCGGGGCTCAGTTGTTGGTTGTAACCAACGCATGCGGCGGGATGAACCCGAATTATCGGGCAGGAGACATCATGGTCATCGATGACCACATCAATTTAATGGGAGACAATCCTCTCATCGGAGTCAATGATGAGCGGCTAGGACCACGCTTCCCGGATATGTGCCATCCCTACGATCCTGACTTGATCGATGCAGCGCTTCGCATTTCCAGGCAGAACGACATCGTGGCGCATCGCGGTGTGTTTGTGGCTGTGGCCGGTCCTAATCTCGAGACACGCGCCGAGTATCGATTTTTGCGAGGCATTGGAGCCGATGTCGTGGGTATGTCGACCGTTCCTGAAGTGATCGTCGCAGTCCATTCGGGGATGCGTACCATTGGATTCTCCGTCGTGACCGATATGTGTTTACCTGATGCACTCGAGCCTGCTGACGTTGAGAAGATCATCGCGATTGCGAACGAAGCCGAACCGAGATTGACGACGCTTGTCACGGGCGTCCTGGCGCACGAACGCGCTCGAATGCACTAGGGCCAGGTTTTGAACGCACTGTGACTGCCGAACGCGATGCTGCCGATTGGATTCGAAGCCATGCCCCCGGGTTCACGCCACGCGTTGGCATTATCCTGGGGAGCGGTTTAGGTGCTGCCGCTCAATCGATTGCTCAGGTCTCGAGTTTTCGATACCAAGACATCCCCGGATTTCCACGATCCTACGTCTCCGGACACGCGGGGCAATTGATACTGGGGCATTTGCAATCTGCTCCCGTGATTGCCATGCAAGGCAGAGCGCATCTTTATGAGGGTTGGAGTGTGGAACAAGCCACCTTGCCAGTCCGAACCATGATCGAACTTGGTATCTCCTTGCTGATCGTGTCGAATGCATCAGGAGGCATCAACCTTCGTTTTCGGAGCGGACAGACGGTCTTGATCGACCATCATTTGAATTGGATGAACGGAATTCGTTCCCCTCGGAATCCGGCCCTGGTTGCGGTCGAAGCCAGGAGTGTCATGGGTGTGCCTGTCCGCACATCCTGCATCTACGATCCGTTGTGGCTGGGGCGGGCGGAAAAAGCGGCAATCGAATTGGGTTTTTCACTTTCTCGAGGAACCTACCTCGCTACACTAGGGCCCAATTACGAGACCCGTGCCGAGTATCGAGCGTTCGCCCGAATGGGTGCAGACATGGTCGGCATGAGCACGGTGCCAGAAACCATCGTTGCATCGCAGCATGGAATCCCGACCCTTGCGTTCTCCGTTATTACCAACGTCGCGCGACCGGATGCTCCAACACGAACCGATCATCATGAAGTGTTGGAATGGTCCCAAATCGCCCAGTCGCAGCTGGTGCCTCTCATCGAGAGGTTGATGGTCCAGTATTTTTCATAGGCTCTAGACTTTGCCTCGGCACCCCAGGATCACTCAAGCATTGAACGCCAAGAATCCCAAATCCGAAGAACCCTCCAAGCGAGTGATCGCCGATCGGGCCGACGATGCATTGGCAGATGCGATTGGCTCCGTTGACAACGCGCCGTCGCTCGGACTCCATCATGCGGGACTGACCGTGGACGGCTATTCGCGAGCTGCCGTGCAAACATACTGGAGGATTGCGGAACTCAAAGTCGGATTCGATCTTGGGGCCCAACCCTGGGACTACATGGCACTCCCACGTTACTTCATCTCCCATTCGCACCTGGATCATATCGCCGCCCTTCCCTCCTATGTGGCTCGCAGGCGAATGATGAAGATGGATATGCCCGTCATTTATCTGCCCGACCACACGCTGGCGACGGTCGAACAGTTGCTGAGAGTCATCGGTCGATTGGATCGAGGCAGGTTGCCATGTCAGCTGGTCCCCGTTGTTCCGGGCCAAGAGATTGAGCTGTCGAGGGAGCTTGTCGTTACCACGGCAGCTATGAGGCATTCGATTCCTGCCATCGGTTACATCATTTGGGAACGTCGGAAAAAACTGAAGCCAGAGCTAGCCCATTTGAGCGGTGATCAAATTCGCGATTTGCGTTTGTCCGGTACCGAGGTGACACAGGAGGTCCGGATTCCGCTGGTTGCCTACACCGGAGATACCGCACCTGCTGGACTCGATGGTTGTCCGGACATGTACCGAGCCAAAATCCTGATCACCGAGATGACGTTTCTTGCTCCCGAGCATCGGAAAGAGAAGATCCACAAGCATGGCCACATGCACTTGGATGATTTCGTCGAGCGGCAGAAGGAGTTCAAGAACGAGATCATCATCTGCGGGCATTTTAGCGTGCGCTACAACGAGCGTCAGATTCGGCGCTGGGTGGATCGCGCCCTGCCCGACCGCCTCGACGGCCGATTGAAGCTGTGGCTTTGACCGCCCGCCACGGGAATTCCATACGTGACAAAGGATACGGGCTCAACCGTAGAGCAGTTGACCTCAACTGCTCCCTCCCCCGTAGAGCAGTTGTCCTCAACTGCTCCCTACCC
>JALOQW010000481.1 GCA_025459275.1 Pirellula sp. | reverse complement strand
AGACCAAAGCAGTTACGCTTCGATTCTCGACACGGCAAGCACCGTTGCCGAACGCATGCGCCGTGAACCTGGGGTGGTCGAGGTCGACGATGTTCGTGAATCACCCGTTACCCGATGGATTTATGAACCGGATCAAAGCAAAGCTGCGCTGTCAGGCATTTCTGTATCGGATATTGCTCAATCGGTCCAATTGGCCGTCGACGGCAATCGAGATCACTTTCTTCGCATCGAAGGGGAACGCAATCCGCTGGCAATGACGATTCGATTGCCGCGCCCACTTCGTTCGAATCCCAAAGATCTATCCCAACTTGGTTTTCGTGACAGTGGAGGCCAAGTGGTTTCGCTGGAAGAGATCGGCACCTGGAAATCGGAGCGAGTCAGTCAAACCATTTACCACAAGAACCTCAAAAGAGTCGCTTACGTTTTTGCGGAATGTGTCGGCCGACCTCCGGCAGATTGCATCATCGACATCGCCAGCGATCAAGCGTCAGATGGTGTGGAGTGGGTTTCGGATACGGATGCCCGACCACTTAAGTCTCGCACCTTTCTTTCGAATGGAAGTGGCATTCCATGGCGTGTCTCACCGGGGATGCAAGTCACCTTTGCCGGCGAAGGGGAATGGAAGATCACGTTGGATGTATTCCGCGATCTCGGACTCGCTTTCGGAGCGGCCATGCTCATGATCTACATCATCCTGGTAGCTCAGCTGGGTTCGTTTCTGGTCCCAATCGTTGTCATGTTGGCAATACCCTTGACCGCACTGGGTGTTATGCCAGGCTTCTTTCTACTGAATGCGGTGACTGGTCAGAATGTGGGAGGTTACGCGGATCCGGTTTACTTCACCGCCACGGCCATGATCGGAATGATCGCCCTGTCCGGGATCGTGACGCGGGATTCGATCATTCTCGTCGACTTCATGCAGCAGGCTATTGCTCAAGGGCATCCCCTTATCGATGCCATTCTTGAAAGCCGCGTCGTTCGGTTGCGCCCCATCTTGTTGACCGCCGGCGCAGCACTCCTGTCAGCTGTCCCGATTACCCTGGATCCGATCTTTTCCGGACTCGGTTGGTCTCTCATCTTTGGCCTCATCGCTTCGACATTGTTTACGCTGTTTGTGATCCCCGTTACCTATTGGCTGCTTTATGCGGGAGAAAACTATCCAAACAGCCCCAAGAAAAGCGCTTGACAATCATGTGGCTGGGCGCTTAGATTGTTGAGATTGAGTCTCAAGAGGCTTCTTTGCGTTCAAAGAGGTCTTCGCTAGCAAGGCAACGGAATCGTTCCCATTACCCAGCCAGCGACCCGACGATACGGGTTCGTTTATTTGCTCGAGGGTAATGTTGCGAATGAAAACCTATGTGACTGTTGCTGACAGTAGATCGGAAACAACGCCTGATGCGGGACAACCCGCCCTTCTTGCCTTGCGATCGCATCCTGAAACGATTCGGGACAAGAGTCCTGCGAGGAAGCCCCAGAAGAAGAAGTGGCTTCAATGGGCCTTGATGTTGATTCGGAGATCCCACCTTTACTTCGGCATTTTATTGATGCCTTGGGCTCTTCTGTACGGAATTTCGGGTTACTTGTTCAACCATCCGACTCACTTTCAAGATTCGAACCTTCGAGCATTCGGACCAGGATTGGTTCAAGGGACCTTTCTTGAAGGGGGACTCGATGCCCGTCGCAGTGCTGAAGAAGTCGTGGGAGCATTGAATACACGATTTGGTGAGACCAGAGGTATCTCTCTCGACGCAGCAAGCCCGCCATCGTTTGCAAGTGACTTCATTTTTGCTTCGGCGGAAACGGAACGAGAGACGATTCAACTGCTTCTGTATCGCGACGGTTCTGGCGGTACCCTTCGTACCACCAAGAAAGCCGCCAGCAGTGAAGCCAAACCCGAAGCGGCGAGGTTTGATATTGCTCCGCCTGGTGCGAACCGACCACCGAATCGCGGTCGTAACGGAGCATCAGGCGAGCAGCCCGCGGCGACGAAACCAGCCAACACGGAATCCAAAAAAACTTCGGAGGAAACGTCTGAGGGTCCTTTCAAGTCCCCATTGCATATTCCTTCGATCGATCCCAACCGACTCTTAGAAACGGTGACGCGTATTGCCGCGAAGCTCGATCCGCAGTTGGCCGAGAAAACCTTTCGTGTCACGTCTGCCCCTGATCTGCAAATGCGACTGGTTGACGAGAACACCTCTTGGAATAGTCGGTACAACCCGATCACTGGCGCGGTGAGCAGCAAATTGACCAGCGCGGAAGCCGGCGCTTTGCCAACATGGCGCCGCTTTCTGACACGACTCCATACCGCGCATGGCTACCCGTTGGATTGGAATGCTCGGTGGGTGTGGGCCATCATCGTAGACGTCATGGCATTTGTCATGGTCTTTTGGGGGATATCCGGGCTGATCATGTGGTGGCAAATCAAACGAACGCGTCCGATGGGTACCGTGGCTTTGGTCATTAGCCTCACACTAGCTATCGTCGTCGGTTCCGGAATGTTGCAAGGAATGCGATGACTTGAGGGAAGGAGGTGAAACGCATTCAATAGTTCGAAACTTGTCTCAGTTTCTGCACTGAGCCGTTCGCAAGCCAGGCGCTGGCCAGTTTTGGCCCACCCAGCAAGCTCTCGGTTGGGGTTCGATGGTCGAACCTCCCATCGTTGACTTTCTATCTCATGGGTGATTTCATGCGCATGCGGCGTATTGGCTTTACATTGGTTGAATTGTTGGTAGTGATTGCCATCATCGGGATTTTGGTTGGGTTGCTTCTACCTGCGGTCCAATCGGCACGGGAGGCAGCTCGTAGGATGAGCTGTTCCAGCAATTTGCGGCAAATAGGCTTGGGTTTGCACAATTACGAATCCGCCTATCGGCGACTACCTCCAGGCTCGATTCAAGAGAATTTCATCAGCGGCTTTGCATCGATCTTGCCCCACCTGGAACAGGGGAACACGTATCTCAATTATGATTTCAGCCTCTATTACACGCATCCTCACAACGTTGCCGTCTCTCGGCAAAATGTTCCAACGTACCTGTGCCCGTCGATGGCGATTCCTCGTGAAGTTCCCATCAACGCCACCAACTCGCGAGGAGAGCCCCTAGAAGTCGGAGGTCCTTCCAGTTATCTGCTCAATGAAGGGACGGACGATTTCATGGTTCAGTCCGATGGGATGTTTGGGCTTTTGTGGCCTGGTTTCGGATATCGCAACGATTTCTTGCGAATGCGTGACGTCATCGATGGAACGACTTATACGATTGCGGTAGGAGAGACAACATACAACTTCCGGGACTTTTTGTGGCCCCGTACGGCTGGTTCGTTGGCGGGAAGCGTTCGATGGGGAACAGCGCGTTGGATTGTTGGGTACCCTCGAGGCATTGGAATGGGGACCACCATGTTTCCTTTGAATGTGCATCGCGCGTCCAACATCGGTGGTTACACCAGCATGCATGGGAGCGGACTTCATTTCTT
>JALOQW010000121.1 GCA_025459275.1 Pirellula sp. | reverse complement strand
CACGATGCGTTCGACTTCGGATGTTGTGTAGACTGCGGTGCTGTACGCTTTCTGCTCTCCGTTATCCAGCGTTTCACAACCTGAAGGGCCAAAATACAATCCTCCGGTCAACTCGCGATAGAAGAGAATGTCGGTTCCTTCGATGATATTCCGTTTGAGCGGCGATGCATCGAGAAGCTCGGGAAATGTGATGATCGGGCGCAAGTTGGCAAACAACCCCAACTCTTTCCGGATCTTCAACAAACCCGCTTCCGGACGCGTCTTGGCATTCGGGTCATCCCACTTCGGACCACCTACAGCCCCCAGGAGGATGGCGTGAGCTCCCTTGCAGGCACTGATGGTGTCATCGGTCAGTGGCAATCCGAATTGATCAATCGAAATGCCACCGATCGGGTACTCCGCGAACGTAAACGTGTGACCGAATCGCGCGGCGACCTCCGACATGACCCGGTGTGCGCTGCGCGTGACTTCCGGTCCGATTCCATCCCCAGGCAATAAAACAATGTGCGCTTTCAAATCAAGCTCCCATGGAAGAGGCAGTATGCTTACGATCTCGCACGTGCGTGGTTCATCGGCAGCCAAGCTCCCCCTTCGGCGCTGCTGGCGACGCACTGCTGAATGAAGTACATGCCTTCGACTCCATCATGAACATTTGGGTAGACCGTGTTCACACGCTCGACCGTTTTGCCTTGAGCAACATCGACCATGGCATCGTACGCGGAAGCATAGATATTGGCGAAGGCTTCGAAGAAAGCTTCTGGATGGCCGCTGGGCAAGCGGCATGCTGCTCGACCACTGGCGTTCATGAACGGCGCATTCGGGTCGCGCGTGTAAAGGCGATGCGGCTGACCATTTTGTCGGACAACCATCACGTTGGGCTCTTCCTGCCTCCATGACAATGCACCCTTGGTCCCGTCGATCTCGATCCAGAGATCATTCTCACGACCGTGGCTGATCTGACTTGCAGTCACGGTTCCCAGACCTCCGTTTTGGTAGCGAACGATCGCCGTACCATAATCATCGAGCTTGCGACCGGGCTCAAAGACCTTGAGATGACAACTGATCTCCGCGGGAAGCAAACCCGTCATGTAGCGACCGAGATTGTAGGCGTGTGTCGCGATGTCCCCAAAGCAACCTGCTGCACCACTCTTGCTGGGATCGGTCCGCCAGGCCGCTTGTTTCTGATCCTGACTCTCAAGCCGCGTTCGAAGCCAGCCTTGGATGTAAAAGGCCCTGACGGCTTGGATCTCCCCGAGTTCACCCGACAGAATCATTTCGCGGGCTTGACGAACCAATGGGTAACCGGTGTAGTTATGGGTCAACGCGAACACGGACTTGGATTGGTCCACAACCTTGGCCAGGTCTTCCGCCTGTGCCAGATCAAAGGTCATGGGTTTATCGCAGACCACATGGAATCCAGCTTCCAAGGCTGCCTTTGCGATCTCGTAGTGGGTGGAATTCGGTGTGGTTACGGAAACAAAGTCGACCCGCTCCCCGACTGGCTTCTTGGCTTCCTCCGCGAACATGGCTTGATACGACGGGTAAGCCCGTTCAGGAGCAACATCGTAATCGGGTGCCGCTGCCTTGGAACGCTCCGCATTACTGCTGAAAGCTCCCGCCACAACGGTCGCCCGATTATCAAGACACGCAGCGATAGAATGGACTTTTCCGATGAACGATCCAGGTCCGCCTCCGACCAATCCCATCTTGAGTTTGCGGTTCAGGGGTCCGTTGGTCATGTTGATCTCCGACAGGTTCACGAGAGAGGATACAAACGCCTTCTCTGCATGTTCTACCAAACCGGACGCCGTTTTCTAGAGAGCCTGACGCCCCTCTCGACGAATCAAGCTCGGAAGGTACCCGCAAAGATCCAGCCTTTGCGTGCCTGAAAAGCGGGCTCTAGTTGATCGGGGCGTTGGCCTGGGCGGCCGTGGCGGACAGTTCGTTCCAAAAGGTAACGTACTTGTCGCGATGCTTCAGGTACGCTTCGTCGAAGACCGCCCTACGGAGCTCTTCACGCTGCGCCACGAATTTCGAAAAGTCTCTCGGATCATCCGGATGAAAAATGGGGCACGGCCGATCGTAGACGATCGTGGAACCAAGATGCCCATCATTATGGAATCTCGACATGCCTACCACTCGGTCAGCAACATAGATGGCTTCGTTCAACTCGTGCGTGACCATCAAGATCGTGTACTCAGGGCGACGACCCTCGCGCTTGGCGATCAAGTTCTCTTGATAGAAGGTGAGCAACATCTGCTGCAACTCCTCTCGCATGGCCTCATCCAACGCTCCAAAGGGTTCATCGAGAAGCACGATCTTGGGCTTCATGATGAAGGCTTGGGCGACCGCCACTCGCTGGCGCATCCCGCCGGACATCTCCGTCGGGTACTTGCCACACGCCCCTTCCAAGCCGACGCGATCGAGGAAGTCCCTCGCCTTGCGAAGATGCTCGTCCCGCTTCTTCCTATACCAAGGGAACATGAAAACTCGTTCCCATAACTTGGTCTCATCCAACTTCAACCCGAAGCTGACGTTCTTCTCGGCTGTCAAGAAATCGTACAACGAATAATGTTGATAGACGATTCCGACATCGCGTGTGGGTCCGTGGATCGGAACCCCGTCTGCCAGGATCTCACCTTCGGAAGGCGGGTTGGTTCCTAGGATGGCTTTGAATAATGTGCTCTTGCCGCAACCACTTGGGCCCACAATCGCCACAATCTGGCCTGGCAAGATCTTTAAGTTGATCTTGTCCAGCACCCGAAAGTCGCCGAAGTAGTGGCTGACATTTTGGATCTCCAAGGCGTATTCGCTCATGATGCTGTAGGCTCAATGTCCCGGAGAAGGGGGCGCTGCAAGGGGCTTGTTGCTGCCGAACCATTTCTTGGCAACCTGAATGACCGCGACCACGATCGCACCAGCTACGATGCCGAACAGACCATCAAACAGGTATGGTCCGATCGCACCCAACACGGGGCCCAGCACCGGAACCCCTGAAAGGAAGTGCACGAAAGACTCGCTCTGATGATGAAGCCAATCCACGTGGTGTGTGACGATCCCCCCTCCGACCAGGAACATAGCTGCTGTTCCAAGCACCGACAGCAGTCGCAGCAGCCAAGGGGCCAGAAACAAAAGCCCTGAACCGCACGAGCGAAGAAAGCGATCAAAAGCCCCGGCTCCGGTCCGCCGAAGCCAACGCAAACCCAAGTCATCAATCTTGACGATAGCAGCCACCAAACCATAAACGCCGATCGTCATCGCCACCCCAATCGCAGCCAGAACCCCTAAGCGCACCAGGAATGGCTCGTCGCTGACGAGTCCTAGTGTGATAACTACGATTTCCGCGGACAGGATAAAGTCGGTCCGAACTGCGGCTCGAATACGGTCCCGCTCAAACTGGACCATATCCACTTCGGGATCTTGAATGGCTTGCTTGCGCTCCTCTACCGTATGATCTTCCGGATGGAGCCATCGATGGACGAGCTTTTCGACCCCTTCGAAGCACAGGTAGATGCCACCAATCATAAGTAAAGGCAGAATCAACCAGGGGAGCACGACGCTCAAGAGTAATGCGGCCGGGATCAGAATCAGCTTGTTGACTCCGGAGCCCAAGCCAATCTTCCAAATCACGGGAAGTTCGCGATCCGCTTGGAACCCGGTGACTTGATTGGCGTTCAAGGCGAGATCGTCCCCGAGAACACCGGCGGTCTTATGCAACGCCACCTTGCTCATCGACGCAACGTCATCGAGCAAGGTAGCGATGTCATCTAGCAAGGCAAAGAAACTGGCTCCAGCCATAGACGTGGCTACCGACTAGCCCTTCTTGGCGGCATCGTATCGCTTGCCAACTTCGTTCCAGTTCACCACGTTCCAGAACGCAGCGATGTAATCTGGACGTCGATTTTGATACTTGAGGTAATACGCATGCTCCCAAACGTCCAAACCGAGGATTGGGGTCCCTTCGATGCCGGCCACCCCTTTGCCCATCAGCGGGCTATCTTGATTCGGGGTGGAACCGATTTCGAGCTTGCCGTTATTAAGCACAAGCCATGCCCAGCCAGAACCGAATCGTCCGGCTCCTGCAGCGGCAAATTTTTCCTTGAACGCGTCGAAGCTTCCGAAGGTGGATTCGATGTCGGTCAGCAACGCGCCCGATGGCTTGCCACCAGCATTCCAACCGATGATCTGCCAAAAGAAGGTGTGGTTCCAGTGCCCGCCGCCGTTGTTGCGAACGGCCATCCGCTTGTCGTCCGGAATCGCGGCCAGGTTACCGATCACTTCCTCGATGGACTTGTCCGCGAAGGGGGTCCCCTCCAGCGCCTTGTTGAGGTTGTTCACGTAAGCCTGATGGTGTTTCCCGTGATGGATCTCCATGGTTTGTGCATCGATATGCGGCTCCATCGCGTTGAAGGCGTACGGCAATGGAGGAAGTGTGAATGCCATGATGGTTGCTCCTAAGGGATGGGAATGGGTTCAATACAGTGTCCTGATAGTGTAGGCTTGTCCATCGATTTAACCAGTAGGAGCTACGATCCTCAGTCCGCACCAGAAAGCCATGAATCGTGGGGAATTCGCCACTGATTTTGCAAACAGCCCGTCTTCGAGCCACCTTCGAACGGCATGAAGATCGATTCTTCCACAAAGTCGATCTACTACCCGAGGCATTTTCCATGCTTTCCTTCGAATCCGTGGGAGGATCCAGCCTCGAAGCATGGCCGGCGGATCCGCCGCTCCAGCAAGTCGTCCTCGAGCCTCTGGGCGAACCGGAGAGGATGGCTGCGTTTGGTGTGGGCATGTCAGGACACGGCCATTGGTCTCTGGCTGCGGAGTCTCCCCCGAATCGTCAGGATTCGATTCAATTCGATTGGGCGTGCCGCATCCATCAGCCTGCGGAACGATTGGGGAGCACCTATCGCACCAGCGCTCCCGATACCATCAGCGACGCATCCCTTGGTTGGAGATTACTCGATGGACATACCCTCACCTTAGAAACCGTCCGAGGTCAGATTCGATGGAACCCCCACGACCAAACCGTCTCGATCGAGCCGACCAGCGACTGCAAGGCCAACGGGACTCACTGCTGGTGTTACTCCTTCCGGTTCGAGTGAAGGGACTGCAGTCCACGAACCCCTCCGAAGCGGACCGAGCCTGGGAGGAAGTAAGCGTCGCGAATCGTCTCGACCCGATCGAAATCAAAGGCTCCCGCATCGACCGATACGTTTGCCATCTTGCCTGGCCGCATGACTGCCGCCGCCGCTACGAGGCTCGCTTCTGCATCACTCGCTACCCACTCCGATTCCGGAATCCACGATGCTTGCGAATCCAACACGGCCAGCAACACAGCAAGCCGCCTCAAAAACAACGGAGGGTTGTATCCATAGGTATAGCATGCCGCTGGTCTTGGGTTCTTAACAAGTGACTGCACCGAAGTCTTCATGTCGATTCCCCAGGCGTCGTCGACGGTGAGGATGGAATCGTTGATCGTATCCGGCATGGATCGGCTGCCATCCAGAATTTGAATGTTGCGAATCGGCCCGGTCGCTTTTTTGGAGCGTGTGATACTGCCGACCATGGTGCCGTCGGCATTCTGAACCGACCAGCGTTTACCACCCGTGGCTTGAGGATCATTGACTTCTCTCACTTTCAGTTTGGAAGCGATCCGTTCTGCGGGTTGAAGAATGGTTTTCCATCCTTGTCGACGAATCTCTTCGGAGGCGGCGACCTTGGCAACGATATCCTCTTCCCATCGATGCAGTAGATCGGCTTCGAATTCGACGCCACTCTTGGGAGCCGGATGCTGTTCGTTCCAAACGCTCAAGTCCTCGCCGCGCAGGACTTCGAAATCGGATTCTAAGATCGGTTCTGCTTGTCCGAGTCCGAACAATCGATTCATGAACCCGTACATGGCGACTCGCGTGACGTGGTTGTAGTTGTGGGGAAAATGGGTGGCCACTTGTAGGTTGACTTGGTCTTGGCTGCCGTAAAGGCCATACAGTTTCTTGAGTTCAGGAAACCCATCACGGGCCATATTGCGAGTCCAATCGTCCGCGGCGTTCATGCCCTGAGGGCGCGGAGCTGTCAAGGCTGCGATTTCGACGTTGCCTGTGTCCACTCGAAGCCCTGACGCGTTCTCGCAGGTGCATCCTCCTTGCATGGACGTACTAACCATAACGACCGGATAAGCACCTGCGAAACGAGGTTCGATCGCCGAGGCGAGAAACGTCTGCGTCCCTCCACCACTAGCGCCCGTGATCGAAATGCGTTGTGGGTCGACATCGGAACGTTGCAACAAGAACTCCAGCGATTGAATCGTATTGATCGTCTGGATCCCCATGACGTTTTGAAGCAAGCCCTCGGCCTTGGGGCTGAACAGCAACCAACGATCGGGTCCCACATCGGGATTGGGTCCGTGCTGACCGAAGCCGTGGGCCCGCTGGAGGCTGATCTGTTGGCTGTCGGCATAACCGATCATGTCGTAATGGAAGACAATGATTCCCATGCGAGCCATCTGGACGCATCGGGCTTGGAGCGGGCTGTGGGCTGCGGCTTCGAACCGTTCTGCTCCGTTGGCTAATTCACGCCTCGCTTCCGTATCGCTCGTAAAGTAAAAGCGACCGTTTTGCCAATGGCCATGCGGACAAAGAACCGCGGGTCGTCTGATACCTTTCTCCGATTCCTTCTCCAATGGAGCGTAGAGGTTGCCGGTGACATAGAGACCTGGCAAACTCTCAAAGTAAACTTTGGCAACGGAATATCCATCCATCAGACGGGTCGAATGGATGACTGGTTGGAGAGGTGCCATCGATGGTCGCGGAAACAGTCCCAACGAGACTTCGATTTGACTGCGCAATTCTTGAGCGCGTTCCTCCCATGCTTCTTTGGACTCCGGGACGGCGAATGGAAAGTGACCGTCCAAGTCCTTCAATGCATATGAAGATCCTTCCTGAGCCTCTGCTCGACGGTCGATGCATGATCCCAGTATTATGTTCGCCGCGACCAATCCGAACGTTATCGAGAACGGGATGAGGGATTGGAAATCGAAGAAGCGAAACAAGGAACGGTGGGATTGCACGATGTAGCTCCTGGTGCCCGGTGAGGAAGGTGACGGCTTGCGATGCATGCCGGTGGGTGGTCCCTATTGTAGCGAAAATCGAGTCGCGATACTCATGCGAAGTACCGAGCTTCGCTCGTGAGTTTCGCAACAGACAACTCTTCGAAGATACAACCTAGGAATCTTTCTCCCCTCACCCCTGCAATCAGGAGCGAGGCGAGGGAAGGAGTAAATCGGATCAACGTAGTCATGAAATTCTCTTCTCATCAGGTTATGCTGCTTGACTCATCGGCGATTCGATCCCTTGCTGAGGCAAGTCAAACCACGCTAACAGAACGAAGAAGAAAAAATGGACGAGAAAACGGCAGCGGAAATCGGTGTAGAGGCGTACGTGTTCGGATATCCGTTGGTCACGATGGAGTTCACTCGGCGAGTCATGACCAACACCGCACAACCTCAAGGGACGCACGCACCGATGGGTGAATTCGTCCGCATGCGCACGTATCCCAACGCCCAGTTCCGAGATGTAACAGCTCCAAACGCCGATACGCTCTACTCCACAGCTTGGTTGGATTTGGGGCCGGAACCCTACATTCTCAGCTTGCCCGATCTGGGTGACCGATACTTCCTGATGCCGATGCTGGATGGTTGGACCAACGTCTTCGAGGTACCGGGGACAAGAACGACGGGCAACAAGGCTCAGGTATATGCCATTACCGGGCCGGGTTGGAGTGGCAAGTTGCCTGACGGGGTGAAGGAACTGAAGTCCCCGACCAACCTTGTTTGGATTCTGGGAAGAACCTACTGCACAGGAACGCCCGAAGACTATAAGGCATGCCACGCCGTCATGGACCAGTACGATTTGCGACCATTAAGCGCTTTCGGAAAGACCTACGCTCCCTCGGCAGGGATGGTCGATGCTTCTGTCGACATGAAGACCGCGGTGCGGGAACAAGTGCACCATCTTGATGCCGTGAAGTATTTCCAAATCCTAGCCGACTTGCTAAAGCACAATCCACCGAGCAAAGAGGACGCGCCGATGGTTGAGAAGCTGGCTAGTATCGGACTCGTGGTCGGCCAAGACTTCGACCCGTCTCGATTGGATCCTGCGATCATTCGAGGTTTGGCCGGTGTACCGCAAGCGTCTCAAGCAAAAATCATGGGCCATTTCAAAGACGCTGGAGCATTGGTCCATGGTTGGACGTTCTCCACCAAAACCGGTGTCTATGGCACCGACTATCTCCAACGCGCTTTCATCACTGCAATCGGATTAGGTGCCAATCGACCGCAAGACGCAGTCTATCCGACCTCAACGAAGGATACGTCCGGCAAGAATTACAATGGCTCCAATGCGTATGTCATGCACTTCGACAAGGGGCAAACGCCGCCAGCGAACGCCTTCTGGTCGATCACGATGTACGACGCCAATTACTTTTTTGTTGACAATCCACTCAATCGATACAACATCAGTCCTCGCAACGATCTGAAGTACAACGCCGATGGTTCCTTGGACATTCTGATCCAAAGTGAACAGCCCAGCGCTGACAAGGTATCGAATTGGCTACCTGCACCCCAAGGGGACTTCGTCCTCATGTTGCGAATGTATTGGCCAAAAGAAGAGAAACCGTCCATTATCGACGGTTCATGGCAGCCCCCTGCCGTCCAACTGGCTGGGAAGTAGATCGGTTCTCGCAAAAAGAGTTGTTGAACAAATGCGTGCGCCGAAGTGGATGTCTCGAATGGTATGGGCTCTCGTGTGCTGCTGGGGAACGGTTCCGATTGCAGCAGCCCAAGAGCCGGTCTGGAAACTGCCAGAGGGAGTTCAGTATGCCATGGAGATCCGCGAGGATCCTAGGCCACTTCGTATCCATCGCCTGACGATCGAACTGGATCATCCGTCCATTCAGTTTGCGGTCGCAACCGGACCGGATCCGGATGGGGACGGGCCGATCGAAGCGCAATTGACACCTCCCAAGCAGTTGGCCGATGCGACGAATGCGCTTGCGCTGATCAATACCAATGCGTGGTCGATGTTCCCCGACAAGGAAACCGGCAAGTCGCCGGGCTACGTTGCAGGGGGCGATGCGGATGTCCTTGGTTGGGCTGCGCATGGAAAATCAACGATCAGTGCGGCACAAGCTGGCTATTGGTCCTGCTGGATGGACCAGGATCGTCGGGTGCGAATCAGCAACCCGGAGATCGATCGTGATCCAGGGCGCAGCGATTCCTGTTTGTGGGCCGTCTCTGGTTTTCGCGGGATTGTTTGGGAAGGTCGGATTCTTCCCGAACCTAGTGACGTGCTCCACCCAAGGAGTGCGTTGGGATTGTCCAAGGAGCGGACAAGGATGATTTGGTTGGTCGTCGATGGCCGCCAACCAGGGTACAGCGAAGGGGTCAGCGAACACGAACTGGCGCGATTGATGATTGAAAGTGGTTGCGACCAGGCCATCAATCTCGATGGAGGGGGGAGTTCGATTATGCTTCTTCGCAATCCCAGCGGCCAGCTCCGAGCCGCCAATCGCCCTTCGGATCGGACCGGGCATCGTCCCGTTCCGGTGGCCTTGTGCCTGATACCAGCGGAATAATCGGATTAGTCGACTTGAGAAGGAACTAGGACATGCATTGTATTGCATGCTTGACCATGGATTACTAGCTAGTTGGATCGCGAGGGATCGTCCCTGCATTCATCGCCGATGATCCGGTCTGGCGTGTGATCCTCGGCCTCGGTCGTTACCGTGGCATAGGCTTCCAGCCTGTGTGCATTCCTGATAGTGATGGCAAGCTGGAAGCGTATCCCACATGTCGAGCGTAAAGGCGTCGCATACGTTCATCGCTTACCGGCCGTAATCTCCAGCAGATTCAGGGAGGCCAGCAGATTTTTTATGAAAACGGATCGGCAATCGGTGGGCTTCTCTGAATCTGCTGGAAGTCTAAGTTCCTGCACGCAGTCGACTGGATGATCAACCGATCCGCATTTTGATCTCATCGAGAACCTGAAACGTTATCCGCTAACGTAGGATCATCGGTGGAGAACTAAACCCCCTTCCGAAACCAAGACTGACATACTTCCGAATAACAACTGTCTCCACGTCCGCGCACTGGCTGCGAGGCTTCGCTACCCCTCCTCTACTTTCCACTTTCGCAACCCACTCTCTAGCCGCCCCGCGGCTGGCCGAGTTCTCGCACATAAAAGTGCACAATGTTGTGACTTGGAGCAGCGCTGACTGCCTAACCCTTTTTTCTTGGCCAGAAGCGTACGAAGTGATATAATTCAAGGATGAGCCTACAAATCACCATTCCGCCACAACTTGAACAGGCAATCGCAAAACGTGCGGCTGACGTCGGCGTTGACGTGCAAACCTATGTTGTTGATATCTTGGCAGAATCAATCTCGGAGTCGCTCATCCCCCCCGTTTTGACCTCAGAGTTCGTTGCACAACTAAATCGCATCTCTGAACTCCACAAGAATGCACCGGGGACCTTTGACGACTCAAGAGAGTCCATCTACTCGGGTTGCGGAGAGTAATGCTCGTCCTCCTCGATCG
>JALOQW010000480.1 GCA_025459275.1 Pirellula sp. | reverse complement strand
GTGGCTGTTCTCGGCCCCTACTACCCACTGAGATCCCGGAAGGACCCAAAATAAGACATCGTGGTGATTCCTGCACAGAGAATTGATACATCGATCCGATGCGTCCCTCCATAGCTTTCTGAGGAAACGATCGGCGAGGACCCGGACAACATGAGAAAACGCAAATTCGATGCCATATCGATTCTGCGGCGCATGCTTTGCACCGGATGCATTGTGTTGGTGACACTTCTTGCGTGGCGCACTTTCTAATACTCGTTGGAATGAGATTGAGGAACGTGAGGATCTTTATGGGCAACCGGTTCATCGATTTGGGTTGCTTAACCGCGACCATCGCATTGCTGGCGCAATGCGCCGTATCCACTTCGCTAGCCCAGACTCCTATGGTCTGGACATGGTCCGCAAATCAACCCGATCGGAGCTTCATCGCGGACAATGAGGCTTCGATGCGTTTGCTTCAAACACTGGAACAACGACAAGACGTGGACTTTCGGGACGTCAAACTCAGAGATGCTATCCGATATCTCTCCGACATCTACGCGGTCCCGATCCGCATCGATGAGCCCGCATTGGAGGAAGAAACGGTGAGTGGCGATGAGTCGATCACGATATCGTTGCCTGCCATAAAACTCAAACATGCACTGAGTCTGATCCTCGCGCCGCTCTATTTGACCTATTCGTTGCGAGACGAATCCTTGTTCGTGACCAACCGGAGGAGTTCGAGCGCGATCGCGGTCCTCTATGATGTCGACGTGGTCACAGTTGGGCACAACGCATCGGCCACGAACCGCAGGCTCACTCCTACCAAGCTTGCGCATCTCATTGAATCCAGCATCGCTACAGATGATTGGGCCAATGCAGGTGGCACTTCCACGATCCACCCGTTTCTCGATGCGGAAGGAGGGAGGAGGCTGTTGGTGGTTGCCAGCGTTGAGGTGCAGGAATCGATTCAATCCCTATTGCAAGGGATCGCTCGAAGCCAGACATCGCCATACTCACGATTTAAGGAATTACGAAGCCACCGTCCGGTTCGAACGTCGAGGCTGCAGCCAAGGGCATCGCCATGAACCAGAAACCGTGTTACCAGCGGAAGCGGCCGCCACCCAATCTGCGAACGGGCCCCAGCACAAATCCCGGGTTGTTGAATATGGCCATTTGCGAGGCCTCATCCGAGTTGCGAGCAACCACGACAACGGAGATCGGTTGCCCCCAGACACCTGCGGGGGGGTACAAAAAGACTTCCCACATGCTGGTGACACCAGCGGCTACGGCATTCATCTGCAGTTGCAGTCGCGACAACTCCAGCATCTCCTGTTGATACTGTTGCATCGCATTGGCCTCGGATTGCATGTAGAGCGAGTGTTGGCGCTGTTCTTCTAAAGCCTTTTCTTGATCGCTGCTGCCGTGCGTTTCCAACCACTTCTGCCAATAAGGCTCGAGGACCTTGAGCTCGTCTGCTTCAAAGAAGAAGAATGGAATCCCGTATTCGTCGCCGTTGGGGAACTCGAACAGGACCCCTTCGCAGCTGAAGGTTCGTGCGTTGGCTCGCTGGGCCAAAACCCAACTTTGAAACTGGGCATCGTTCTCGATGGGACGGTTTTCGAAATGGGCCACAATCTTGGGGATCATTTTGCGATAGATCTCTGGCAGATTGTCGAAGGGGCGATCGTTGACGTACAGCTTGCCGCGCCGACGCTGAAGCGTGATGTCCTTGCGTGCGAAATCGACGATATGTCCGAAGACTTCGAGGCCATTGCGGAGCTTCCAAGATTGACGTTCGTAGGCTGACGCCAATTCGCGATGGCTTTCTTCGGAGGCAAGCCACTTCTTGTCTTCCTCGGAAAGATCCTCGATCTTGATCGCCAAAAGTTCGCGGCCCTTGATGGCTCCGTCGAGCTTGAGGACGATTTCCTTATCGTCAGCGGCGATCATGGTTCCTTCGAACTTGAGTTGCCCTGTCTTGTCCGTAAACTCACGGCCGACGCATGTTGCAGCGTAAAGGCAGGAAGATGCGGCGAGCACGATGGAAAGTAATCGGGAAACATTCATTTCGGAAAGTCCTAAGCGAGGAAACACCGGATCGAAAGTAAAGGATGCTCCCGACCCGGCTAGTTTGTCAAGTTATTTTAATCGGACTCAGGCTAAGATGGGGGATCTATCGGCAGGGATTCCGGTTCGGGCCGCGGGGCCTCATCAACTCAGTCAACAAAATCAAGTCATATGAGCCAAAAAAATGTCCCAACGGTGAGGGCGATTCGTATCGGACTGATCGTCACCGGCTTGGGGATGCTTGCAGTCGGATTGGTTTGCATCATCGCTCCCTACTGGTTTGCGACTCCCCTGGAATGGATTGTTGGAGGAGCGATGAGTTTTGCAGGGTTGGCAGGTGTTTTTCACCTTGTGGTCGGCTTTATCGCATCCCTTGTGGGCCGCTGGCGACGGACCCCCAAACTGGACGAGCCGAAACAAGAAGAGTCCGTGGTCCAGTCCATCTTGACTGGATCGTCTGCCAGTGCTGCCGAACGAGGTCCCGTATGGACCATCGTGCTCCTGCAGTTGATACTCGGTGGAACCATCCTGTTTTGGCCTCAGACGATGCGGCCATATTTGTTGTTCATCCTGCTATTGGCGATCGTGGCCGAAGGTGGCCTCATCTTGTGGGCCAGCTTTCATTTCAGTTCCCTATCCACCAAAGTTTGGATGTGGCTAAGTGGCCTGCTGTCGATTGCCGTTGCGATCGTTGCGATGCTGCAATGGGGAGAGCCGAACGCCGCATTCTGGCTTGGAGCGATGATCGGAGCCAAGTTCCTTATGTTAGGGCTGATCTTCGTTGGGGTCGGTTCTCGAGCAAGCGAGTCCGATCTACGAGGCGCTTATGTGGGACTGGCCAGTTTTCAAGACCAAGCCGACGTCGGATCGATCTACGCCGTGTATTACGGACCAGCATTCCATTGCGGCATCGGTGTCGGGGACGGGCAGATCGTCGACTACTTGACCGATGGTATTGTGCGACTCATCACATGGGAGGAATTCTTGTTGGGGCGACGCGCCATGGAATGGAATTACCCCGACGTGATTCCAGGGGATCCGGAACAGATTGCGCAGTTCGCGCGCGGGCTGGCTGGCAAGTACAACAAGTACGACGCGCTCAAATTCAATTGCGAGAACTTAGCGATCTATTGCCGTTCGGTTGGGCAGACCACGCACTCCTCTTTTTCACAAGCCGCCGTCGGTGTGGAGTTTGTGCGCCGCAAGCCGGTTCTAGGATCGATGGTTCAATTGCTCAATCGAGGTGCTTCGTGGTTTCTTTATGGAGCAGGAGGTCCCTTTGGCAAGAAGATCGGGTTCACCATGATTCGCATCGCACGAGCGTTGACCGATTGGGTCGTCGCTCGCCCCATGCGATTAGCGGAAGAGTTCTCGTCACCCGGTGAAGTGTACATGCCTCGTTTTGAGGAGCGAGGAACGAAGTCGTGAACGA
>JALOQW010000479.1 GCA_025459275.1 Pirellula sp. | reverse complement strand
CCGAGCAGCCACTTTTTCTAGACAAAAGCCAGCGCATCATCGTCAATGATACGGTTGCACTACATTGCCAGATCCGTGGATGGTATCTCCACGCGGTGAACTGCCGTTCGAATCACTGCCACACCGTTGTTACAGCGAACAGCCACGATGGCGAAGACGTTCGAGATCAGTTGAAATCATGGTGCAAACGAAAGCTAAAGGACGATCAGAGATCTCGCGGGCTAGTCGAAACAGATATTCGCGAGAAATGGTGGACAGGCAAAGGAAGTGCCCGATACCTGTTCGACGAGGAATCGCTCGAAGCCGCCATTCGATACACGCGGGAGGCCCAGGACGCGGGTGGCTCGAAATGCACGTAGCACAACCCTTCTCCACGTTCCCAATGATGCCGGTAGGGCGCGAGCACTCCGCATAAAAGCGGTAGGGCGCGAGCCCTCCGGTGAGGTCCGGCAACTCCCCCGTGGATTGTTCAGCCGTGACACCGGACGGCTTGCGCCGTACCGTTATCATAAAAGCGGTAGGGCGCGAGCCCTCCGGTGAGGTCCGGCAACTCCGCCGTGGATTGTTCAGCCGTGACACCGGACGGCTTGCGCCGTACCGCTACCATATAAGCGGAGAGGCGCCAGAATTTCATGCTAACCATCGTTCGCAGATTAATGATGATCAATAGAGAAGCTCTATGCCGAAGGTTGCACCTTGCAGCAAGAAGCCAGCATCGGTGCTCAATGCGAATGGAGTGTCGGATGCGAGTGGCCCGATGGTCTGATCATCGACGGTAGCGACCCCTGCCAGGTACCACCATCGGTAGCCCCCGAACGCCTGCCATCGCGAGTTCCATTGATACCGCACCTTGGCGTCGAATCCGAAACTTCCAGCAATTTGCGACCCTTCGTCTCCTCGGGCAATGCGGTCGGTCTCTTCCACTTCGACCCGCCAACCTCCATCCGCGAAGTTACCGTATAGCCCCGCGAAGGCTTGCCCTCCCAAGGCGATCCGTTGACTGATCGGTCGCCACAATTCGATGCCGGTTTGAAGGCCGATCAGTAGATTCGTCGTTTCCAGTCCCAAGTCCGCATCGCCATCCGGATCCTGAGACTCCAGACCATACATTTCTTGGTAGTCGATAATCTGAAGACCAAAGAAATGATTCCCAAGATCATCAGTGATCCATCGTTTGTTCAGCTCATAGCTTCGAAGCCGGGCGGTATGCGTTTGCTCGTGCTCTTGAGAGCCTTGAAACGAATCGAACCATGCAGGCTCCGAAGCCGACGGATTCAACCAGCTATTCACCGGTCCTGAATACTCCGCACTCCGCTCCCAAACGAACGATCCCAAAAACGCGAATTCGTAGCGTTCCATCGGATTGAGATACCAACCAAAGCGATACCCTCCAGCGGTGTCTTCGCCAAGACTCCCCATCAAACCACCATTCGACCACGTCGTTCCGTTGTCCCCCTGTCGACGCAGCCAGAAATGCTCGATCGATGCCGACAACGTTGGATTCACCGTCCCGTACGGCGATGGCTTCACCATCCATCCATGCGAAGCCGGCGTCGGAGCAACCGTCTGTGGCATAGGCACTGCTTGATTCGGAACAATCGGCTGCACCGGAGTTGTTACCTCCGTTCTATTCTGCTGCCACGAGCTCTGGTGCACCGGAAGCGGCTGAACAGGAGCTTGCTGTACAGGAGCCTGCGAGGGAGGGGTGTACGGCGTGGAACTGGGCAGCGATGAAATTTGCGGCGGCGGCGGCGCTTGCGGCATCGGAAACTGAGGTAGTGGCTGCTGCGTCGGAATGACGCCCGGAGTTAGGCCTTGTGCTGCAAGCGCAGCGTCGCGTGCCTCGTTGGCTTCCGCCATCAGTCGAAGATAATCCTTGGAGGTCAACCCCGGAGGCTGCGCGGCCCCTGACTGTGCCGATGCGGACGGCATCAGCAGAATGGCACATGTCCAAGCGATCCCCCCCAGGATACGTTTGGTCAGTTGCATCATAGTTAGCGGATTTCCAGTTTATCCACGATAGGTACGAGTATCAGTTTGCGTGTCAGTTCCATCACACGTCGGGCGGTTTCTTTGTTGTCAACTTTACCTTGCACTAGCAAGCTTCCGTCGTTCTGCGCACGAATCGTCAGATTGCCGTTGGGGCTTAAGGGACGGATGGCGTGCAGGAGCTGATCCAGGTCGGCGACCCCGTGCGAGCTTTGCCAAGGCGCGATGACTTTGACTTTGAGCAATCGGGATGGACTGCCATCTACGGGTTTGACTTCGACGACGGTCTCGCCGAGTTGGCCACCAACGAGGAAGACACGTCCGTCGCTGGCCAGTGCGCGACACACGCTTTCATCACTTACTGTGATTCCTTGGATCGCAACGTCGACTTGAATCTCGCGGGCTGATTGAGATTCCATCTCTACCGACAGTGCCTGGGCAAGCTCGTGTTCGGAATAAGTCCGAACGGGTGCCGTTGTTGGAGGTGCAAGCTGCATGGCCCGCTTCGGTGGGGGCGGTGCATCGTGCAAAGTCGCTTCGTCTGTCGCGACGCTTGTGTCCACATTCGAGGTGTCCACATTCGAGGTGTCAGTGTTCGAGGTGTCAGTGTTTGAGGTGTCGGCATCGACCCTTTGGCTTGACTCGGAGGTGGTCGCTGTCGGTGCGGTATCGACCGCGGAGGTCGTTCGAGGTGTGGTCAGCGCGTCGGCTGTTGGCACAACGTCGAGCAACGGTGGCATCGCAGGCGCTAGCGCCATGGGAGTCGGGGCAGGAAGTGCAACAGGTTTCGGAGCCGCAACCGGGATTGGGGCGGGGAGCGTCAAATCGGGTGGTAACGAGGGTGCCGGCGTTGCCGGAATCGAATCCTCAACCGTCTCTTCGGTTTCCACCATCACGCGCTCCGCCGGCGCCACGGAGGGAGCTCGATCGATCGAGGGTGCCATCGTGGCTGGCAATGCCATTGATGTTGGCATCAGCAGTTGCGAAGGCATCGGCAAGGGTGACGGCATCGGCAGGGGTGTTGGCATCGCTGAAGGCATGGACGGCTTCGGAGCGGACGGCACCTCGGTAGTACTGATTTCTTCGTTGCTGAAGGAAAGTCGAATCGGGGCTTGAGGAGTCACCAGGATGGGTTCGCTGCCCTGCGAACCTTCGAGTGCAGGGAGTTCCAAGGTCTCGCTGGCGACGACCGATGCCTTCGAAACCGTCCATGATTTGGGAACGATCCGCTCGGGAGGGCGATCCACGGCTACCGAGACAGCTTGGGCTTGAATGGTGGGTGCGGTCGGCAGCGAAGTGGCTTCATCACCCGAAAGGCTCGCCGTTACACTTGCATTTCCCCGCAACGAAACCTTGGCCGGAGCGGAAGCGGTGTTGGATTCCAGTGGGTTGAGAGGGGCGGCCGGAGTCAGCCGAATCCCGATGGCCCGAACGGGGGCCACTTTGGCCATTTCCGCGGGGTTTCTTAGTTCTCGAATCCCCTCTTGGGCTTGGGCGCCCTCCATAGGATTCCACAGAGCCAATGCCAACGCGCCAGCGAACCAGACTCGCGAAGTCCGGCGAATTTGCTTGCTTTTCCGGGCCGATCTCTTTTTCATCGTGGAATCCCCTTCCGAGAAGGTTAGGACGGTGCGCATCTCATCCCCTATATCGGTCTGCAGGTCGTTAAAGTTGAACGGTTTTACGGTTTGTCCGGTTTGGGTGAAGCTTGCCACTGAGGTCGGAAATGAGACTAGCCAAACCAACGAGATCGTCCGACAATTCCCAATTATCAAAATGGTCAATTCCCAGACGGAATCGTATCGGTGGACTCAAGCTGGCGACAGCAGCAGTCCTTGCAGGAGGCCGCCGAGCGACAGAAGCAAACGGAGATCGCTTCCCAAAAAGACCGACTGCTGGCGGACGCCCGCAAGAAAGCCGAACAGTTCGCGGCCGAGCACCCCGAAATTGTCCTCCCCACCGAGCCCCCTCGCCAACGCTTCAGCTTGGGGAGCATGGCGGCCTCTGACGGATATCAACTGCTGGTCACCTTGGACAATCAAGGTGCAACCATTGATCGCATTGAATTGGTCAGCCAGACGAAACCTGGAAAATTCGACTATCGATCCCTTCAAACCAAGAATATCGCTGGCTACTTGGGTTATCTAGCAGCGGAAGAGAAACCAGGCATCGGCGTTGTTATCCATCACGTGCCCAAAGGTTCCGCTGCTGCGTTAGCAACCTGCACCGAGGATGCTGCGATAACGGGACTTGAACCTGGCGACTTGATTGTCGGTTGGGATGGTCTCGAAGGACCAGCAACCCTTTATCAACTCGATAAGACCCTCAACAAACGCTCGCCGGGCAATGTCATGACACTCAACGTGCAGCGTGCGACCGGTAACGAGACGACACGCGAACTTACGTTCCGAGCAACCCTTACAGAACAGCCTGTCGCGATCCTTCGAGCCGAAGATGACTACGCCGTCGAGAAAGTCAACGGAAACATTCCCGTCGGCTCCTGTGGACTGACCTTGGCTCGTATCGACAACCAAGAACTCGAAGATGGCGAACGAACTCTCTTTGGACTAGAGAAGACCTTACAAGGACGTTGGGACGCCAAGAGCATTGAAGTGGATGGTGGCAGTGGCATTGAGTTTTCCATGCCCTTGGGTTCGTACCTGAAGCTCGCAGGCATCGATGCGAATCTTGAATTGGTCAAGCAGTATCGACT
>JALOQW010000478.1 GCA_025459275.1 Pirellula sp. | reverse complement strand
CCAGCGCCGCGCGTTGCTCACTCTTGATTCGAAAATAGTCTTCGACCGTGTCAACGATCTGATTCCACAAGAACTCGCTGTCCCCAACCTGAACATTCATCGGGTTGGTCAACTGCGTTCGTTTGTTCAAGGGGATGCTTGGTAACGAGAGCGTTGTGGGAGGGAGCATCGAACAGCCTGCTGCCGCAACGAGCGTCAAGCATGCCAACAAAGCAGACTTGGTCACCCATCGGTGCATCGACGTTGCGTTCGTCAACAAGCAGACTGAGTGAAGAGCTTTCATGCGATTCGCTTACGAACCCGACTTCGGGACCGATCCTGCATTGGGAGTCATGTCTTTCAAAGATCGGCCAAGCCGCTTGCGTTGCGGTGCACGTTCACCGTTGATGCGGGCCGAGCCCGTCTCGGGTACATTCTCGGCCGCCGTCTCTACCGATCCGATCCGCTGCATAGTGCTAGCAGCCATCGATTGCAGCGCCGGATGCAATTGCCCTGGATCCTGGGGTGCCCCCATAACCTCCATGGCATCGCTGACCCCCATCAATACCGACTGCCGAACACCGTCCCGAATCCACCCAAAAAGTCCTGGTTGGCTCATCGAACCCTCACTCACTAAGGACAGAGAAACTGATCGCGAGGGACCGTACCAAAAACCCGCCACGGCTCGCTAGATCAGAAGTAGTGGAGTGCTAGCAATTGGCTTACTTCCGAATCTTTGCCTCCGATTGAGCAATCAAAACACGGTGCGGTGGCGGAAACATTGCAGACACTTTGCGAATTGCGTAAACTAGGAACAGAGTGAATGGGTGCCGTTACTGCGCCTATCTCAAAAGTAAGCCTTCACCAGATAATCGTAGACGGGCTTAGTCTTACCCATGAATACAGCTGATTTTCGCCATCTATCTTCAGACCGCAAGATTGAGCTTGTATTTGAATTGTGGGATGAAATCGCAGACTCTTCTGCCCCTGTCGAATTGTCGGAATCGGTCAAGATGGAGATAGACCAAAGGTGCGCAGAGTTAGATGCTGATCCCTCGATTGCTATCGATCAGAGAGAATTGTGGCGACGAGTGAATGAACGGTAAGCACGTTCGATTTCATCCGGACTTTGCTAGGGATCTCAAGATCGCTATTCAGTACTACGACGTTATCTCTGAAATGGTCGGCGCTCGCTTTCGGACGGAAATCCAAACGAGAATTGATCTAATCGTAAGCCAACCTGAAGCGTTTGCATGCGTCCACAAGAATGTGCGCGCAGCGCGAACCAAAAAGTTCCCATATGTTGTGTTGTACCGATCGAACGACACAGTTGTTGAGTTTGTTGGCTTGGTACTTGGATCAAGTCAACGTGAGAATTGGTTCAATCGCGGCAGCTAGTCCGTTATTTCGATAGCCCCCGAGTCTTTTCTTTCCGTTGCTGACTTTACCGTGTGACGGCTAGACTTGCCAGGTATTGGCTGGCATCATCGCTCAAACCGTAGTGCATGGAGGGCTGGTTCAGTTCGAGGAAAACTTGATAGTTGGAACTGGAGTAGCCGGCTTGCACAACGGCGGCGGGGCGAACGTGCAAGAAACTTGTGACTCGGTTATTCCACCGCGTGGTAAAGAGCTGGCCTCCCAAGGCAGCCTCGGGTTGCAAGCGATAGAACTGGACCATCATCCCTATCACCATGGATGGATCCCCTGTGTTTCCGAAGAACTGAATGCGTTGGACCGATTTGTTGGCGTCGAAGTAGTATGTCACGGTACCTGTGAGGTCGGTCGGCTGACTTCCGGTAACCAGACCGATACGATACACGTCGAATTGCGAATACCCCGCCAACGTGGTGACCGGTGCGAACCGTTGCGTCAGGGCCATCGGCGTCATGTCAAAACGAATCGCTTCCCGCAGATCGATCGTAGGGGAGACGATCCATGGGGTTGCAGTCGGTGCGAGTGCGGCTTGGCCAGGAAGATACGTCCCGACTGGGGCGCCAACGACGGGAGAACTAACAACGGAAGAGCTAACAACTGGAGAGCCAACAACCGGGGTACCTATGATTGGCCCGTTGGTCATTGCTGCATTGGTCATGGTCTGGCTGGGAGCGGTTGCGGACTCGGGCATCAGCATCGTATGCGGAATAGGAGCCACCCCCGCTGGTACCGCACCACCGCTAGGAACGGTCGCAGCGGATGTCTGCGATGACGAAGCGTCCATGAGCCCCAGCGCAGCAACGCGAGCGGCTTTCCCCGCTTCGGTTTCGAACAGCGCGTAGGGGGCACCAACCGCCGTTCCGAGAATGGTCACAGCGCCGATCGGTTTTTGAATAAAGGAAAACATAGGGGTGCTTTCAGAGAATCAGCCCGCACCTCCCTGCGCTCATCCACTCGTACTCCATCCCTTCGGCTTCGGCACCTGCCAACGTGGCCCAAGAGCGAATCCAGCCGAAGGATACGACTCCTTGCGACCAGCGACCATTTCCTTCGCAAAGTCAGAACAACTGCACCTGCACACAGCAATCCAAAACAGACAACCGCCTCATTAGGGATTCTTATGCACGCACGTCTGCTTGCCGGAAAGTTCCGCAATTCGGATTGGCATTGAAATTGCACTGTAGTGAACCGATGTCCGTTTGCGGGTGTCACTTTGGTTGGCTCGGCCTCCTAACGATCAGAATGAGACAATGAATCGAATTCCTTCCAACAACGCAGGTTCTCCTTCGCAGGATGACGCATCGAAGCCAGAGCGCGTGTCGCTGGCTGGGTGTTTGTTGGCTGCGAATTTGGATGTCAGCGACCCGCTCTTTGCCAAGGGGGTCTGCTTGATTGTTGAGCATTCGGACCAAGCGACGGTCGGGATCATGCTCAATCGGCCGCTGGCGATCGATCCCAATCCGTTTTGGGAATCGTTGTTTCAAGGATTGCCGAGTGGGGAACGGACTGCTGTCGACCATTTCAACTTTGGTGGTCCACAGAATGGTCCGATCGTTGCCATCCACAGCGATTCGAAGCTGGCCGAAGGGGGCAACAGCCAGGGGATCTATGTTTCGGCCCAGGTAGAGACGCTTCAGAAACTGGCCACCACATCCCCTGAGCATCTGCGTTGGTTCATAGGCCACGCGGTTTGGGGCCGATCCCAACTGGAGCATGAAATCGTCGATGGCAAGTGGTTCGTCGTCCCCGCCATCCCTCAGATTGTGTTTGCAGACGAAGCCCAGATGTGGCCCGAAGCGATCCGCTTCGTAGGCAAGTCGGTGATCGCCACCTTCCCCGGCGTCGATCACTTCCCCACATCGGCACTGGCAAACTAGAACCTTGTGCCTTGCGTCACTGCTACTCGGATACGTTGATGGCGAAGGCGTGACCATTGGGGACACACACTTTTCGCTCGGATCCGACGTGGGGTGTGTCCCCGCGTTGGTTCTTCCCTCCCCGCGTTGGTCCCTCCCCGAGTTGGTCCCCTTATCCTAGGCCGTCCCTTCAAGTCACATTAGCAAGCATTCTGCAATGAGCCACCAGCGAAAAGTG
>JALOQW010000120.1 GCA_025459275.1 Pirellula sp. | reverse complement strand
TCACGCACCGGATCAGCGGTGTCTCATTTTCTTTGTGATCTACATATCCTATTCAGCACTTGGCGTAGTCGAACCACATGGAAATGCTGTCCGCTTCCCGTTTGGGGGGGCGACGGCTGGCGGCATACGCGTTGGTAGCATGACAAAGCTGTTGCGATCATGGCGCCCGAGGCCTCGAATCGGTCACGCGTGGCCCGAGAGCCCTCGCGAGTCAGGAACAGACTGCTGTCTGGTGAAGGTGGTTGCGGGGAAGGGGGCATAGGTCGGTAGGTGGGTGGCACGAGTTGGAAAGGAAAGGCAGGTTGGTAAAATCGCGGGATATCGGTTAAAACGGACGGGCGCGGGTGTAGATTCTCTTTGTTGTGCAGAATGGATTGCCATGTTTCGAAAATCAATCGCTGCGGGTGGAATCCTGGGGCTGGGAGTCGTCCTAGGATGGTTGTTTCAAGCCCGTATGGATGGGAATTTCGCTTTCGGATTTCCTCAGCAGCGCGGCGGCGTGACGACTACTTTGGCTCCGGTCGTCCCGGCTCCGGCTGGAGAGATGGTGGTGGGGCTTCCCCCCCAACTGCAACTTCCGGAGGGCTTCATACCGTCCACCAATGACGAGGCGGTTCATGTTGCTGTTTACGAGACCGTCAATCGCGGTGTTGTTAATATCTCAACGCGCGCCGTTCGCCCTGAAGCTTTCTTGATGGTGGCGGAGATCGAAGGGAACGGGAGTGGCTCGATCATTGATCAGCAAGGACATGTGCTCACCAACTACCATGTGATCGAAGGTGCCCGCGATATCAACGTCACTTTGTTCAACGGCGAGTCCTATGCCGGAGAGTTGGTTGGACAAGATCCGGATAACGACATTGCCGTGCTGAAGATCTCAGCCCCCCCCGAGGTGCTGTTTCCGATTGCCTGGGGAGATTCCAGCAACCTTCGAGTGGGGCAGCACATCATCGCCATTGGCAATCCGTTTGGATTGGAACGCACGATGAGCACCGGCATCATCTCGAGCCTGAATCGCCAGATTACTTCCAAGACGCGTCGTCAGATCCGATCCATCATTCAGATCGACGCTGCTCTTAATCAAGGAAACTCAGGGGGGCCGCTGCTCAACGCTCGCGGGGAGTTGATCGGGATGAACACTGCCATTGCTACGCGCAGCGGTGACAATGCAGGCATCGGCTTCGCTATCCCGGTCAATACGATGAGCCGTGTGGTACCACAATTGATTGCTACCGGACGAGTGGCTCGACCGACGATCGGAATCTTGCAGGTCTTCGAAACAGAAAAAGGCTTGCTAATCGTGAACATGACCCCGGGAGGTCCTGCAGAACAGGCTGGGTTGCAAGGTTCTCGCGTCGATCGCCGCAGAATTCGAAGAGGGTTCGGGGTATTCGAACAAGAGACGGTCGATCACAGTCAAGCAGATTTGATCGTCGCGATCGATGGCCAGAAAGTGGAACGCGCCGACGATTTGCTCAGTGTGATTGAGACGAAGAAGGCTGGTGAGCAAGTCATGCTTACGGTTCTTCGTGGTGGCCGCAGCATCCAACTCCCCGTAACGCTGGGATCGGGTGAATGATCGATTGGCAACGCATCCATGCCGCCCAGGGGGTCATTTTCGATTGCGATGGTACGCTCGTCGATTCGATGCCGGTCCATTATGTCGCCTGGCACCGAACGATGTCCGATGTCGGGATCCGATTCGACGAGGATCGATTCTATGCGCTAGGGGGGATGCCTAGCCACCGTATCATTCAGCTCCTTTCACAAGAGCAAAATGTGGCTGTGGATGCTCTGCAAACCGCCCACCGCAAGGAACTGGCATTCCTCGAGCTCTTGCATCTCTTGGAGCGGATTGAACCGGTCGTTCAGGTGGCTGAGAAATTGCGTGGTTTGAAACCGATCGCAGTCGCAAGTGGCGGTTTTCGCGAAATCATCCTTCGACAACTCGAACAAGTACGCATGGCCGATTGGTTCGACGTTGTGGTGACGGCGGAGGACACCACGAAACACAAACCCGAACCAGACGTCTTTTTGGAGTCTGCATCCCGATTGGGTGTTGTACCCGAGGCTTGCCTGGTATTCGAAGATTCCGATTTAGGCATCGAAGCAGCACGACGGGCAGGAATGGAGTGGATCGACGTTCGATCGTTCTTTAGCCCGAAACGGATCGCTGTCCCTTCATGAGCCGATACCGCGCATGATTCGATATCGAGGTTGGTTCTTCTTATTGGCCGTGCTGACGTTTATCGTGGCTTGGCCGTTGTCGGAACAACTGCATCTCGATCGTTCCTTGGAGAGGATGTTCCCAAGCAACGATCCCGATCGCATGGCGTTTGAGAGGCTGGAAGACCGTTTTGGAGTCTCTCGATTTTTGGTCTTTGCCTACCGAGATCCGCAATTGTGGGACGCCTCTGGCCAAGGCATCCAGCGTGCCAAGGATCTCCGGACCCAATTGGAATCGATCGAGGGAGTCCGATATGCCCTCGATGTCTCGCGTATCGACGACATGTTATCGACACTTCGCGGACCCTCGATGCTCGGCGCATTCACGGGCAAGCCGAAATCCCATCCATTGCTGGATGACAAGGATCCGATCGCAGTCCAATACAAGAAAATGTTCGAAGGGCAAACCCATGCCAACGATACCGATCTCGTTGCCATCGGAGTGTTGCTCGATTCAGACCTTACATCAGAAGCGATTACTTCCACCCTCGCGCAGCTACGGCAGCTTGCGAACTCGACTCCAGACGGAATGCTGGTCGGTCATCTGGCGATGGTCGATGAAGGGTTTCGAGAGATCGAACAAGATGGTCAGCGGCTGGCCATCTACTCAACTCTGAGCTTAACTCTTTTCATGCTCATAGGGTTTCGGTCTCTTCGTTGGGCACTGATCATTATCGTCGTGGTCCAATGGTCGCTGGTTGTGACGCGGGCTGTGCTCGTCCTGCTCGATTGGGAACTGACGATGGTTTCGTCGATGCTCTCATCGATCGTGATGGTCGTGGGTGTCGCTACGACGATGCACTGGATGTTTGGCTACCATCGGCAATTCGAATCGGATAATTCGTCCGTTTCGACTAAGGAACGGGCCCTAGGGGCGATGCAGCGTTCGCTTTCGAGTTTGTGGTGGCCGATCACCTGGGCGTGTGTTACAGATGCCATTGGATTTGGATCGCTGATGCTGTCTCGAGTTGGTCCGGTACAGGACTACGGCAGCATGATGGCGGTCGCGTGTAGCGTTGTGCTTGTCGGGATTTTTTCAATGGTGCCGACACTTGCCCTTTGGGGGCCAAACCTCTCTGCAGCCAAGCACACGAGTTTCTGGTTTCGGGTTGGGGATCTGCCAGGCGAAGCGTGGTTGCAGCAACGGCTACAGAGCTTGCTGAAATTCGTACTCGCGCGACGGTTCCTGGTGCTGGGAACGGTTAGCTTGGTTACCTTGGTCGCCGTAATGGGGGCCACCCGATTGCGAGTGGAGACCGATTTCTTGAAGAACTTCCATACGGAATCTCCGATCTCCCGTGCCTATCACGCTGTAGAAACGGAATTGGGTGGGGCGGGTGTTTGGGATGTGACGGTTCCAGCCCCGGCCACGATTACCCCTGAGTACTTTTCGCAGGTTCAGGATCTGACCAGCGCACTCCTCTCGATCGAAGTGCCGAGCCCTGAGCCCAAAAGCCAGGATCGTTTGCGATTGACGAGTGCATTGAGCCTTGCCGATACCGATCGTGTGGCAAGTAGTTCGGCGTTGCTTCGCGTGGTACCTATTGAAGCCCGATTGTTTGGAATGCGTCAGTCGATGGGAACCTTCTTCGATACCTTGTTAGCAGGAGGCGAGGGGGATCGTTACCTGCGCATCATGCTCCGAGCACGTGAACGCTCGGAATCGCAACAGAAAGTCGCTTTGATTGACAAGGTGCAGTCGGTCCTTGCGGAACACATGGATCGCCCTTACTGGAAAGAACTGCGGTCTCTGAATCAAACGTTGCGTTCATCGACACCCAGTGAAGGGAATGCGACGGAGTCTTATGGGGCTGCTGGGTATTACGTTCTTCTAACCCGACTCGTGGAGCACGTTGTCGCAGATCAATGGCTCTCGTTTGCCGTGGCGACAATCGGAATTGGCTTAGCTATGGCGATCGCGCTTCGAAATCTTCGATTGGCGATTGCCGGACTGGTTCCGGCCGTTCTCCCCAACTTGGTTGTGTTGGGAGTCTTAGGCTGGAACGGAACCGCTGTGAATCTCGGCGCGGCCATGATTGCCGCCGTATCGATGGGACTCGGCATCGATTCGTCATTGCATTATCTGTTTCGATACCGACGCGAACGTGAGTTAGGAGCGAGCGGTTCGCAGGCATTACGGATCGCGCAAAGTGAGACGGGGTTGGCGGTATTGATGGCTACGTTGGCATTGATTGTTGGATTCGGCTCGATGGCGTTCAGCAATTTCTTGCCGACTGCGGCATTTGGCACGCTAGCTGCTTGGACGATGCTGGGTGGATTAATCGGTAATCTTTGCATTCTGCCCGCGATCGTCTCGTGGCTCGATCCCTAACAGGGCTCCTGCACGTCTTGCGGGGGCCTCGAAATCGATACCTTCCCTTTTGTTTGTGCTTTGCGTCGCGCGGATTACTTGCGAGCCGCGCCCGATACGTTGTACGATAGTGGGAGTGTTGGACGATGATGGGAAGGAAGCCCGGTACTTATCTTTCTTGGGGTTGGAGTGTGAATTGTGATCCGATACACATGTGATCGCTGCAGACGCGACATTGATCCCTCCACCGATCTTCGCTACACGGTGACGATCGAAATCGAGGCGGCGGGGGACGCCGATGTCACGGACATTGTCGACGAGGTCGACCATTTGGAAGAATTGCAGGATTTGATTCAATCGGCCGACGAAATATGCGCGTCGGTGTTTGATGATGATCTTTATCAACGCAAGCAGTTTGACTTGTGCAAGTGCTGCTTCCAGCAGTACATCCGTAACCCGCTCGCGCGGGATCTGAATGCTTCTGTCGGCTATAGCAAGAATTAGGATACAAGCCATCAAACAGGCGTTGTTGTCATGGATAGGCTTTTGTTGGTTGGGTTTGGCTCTGTGCCAGGCTCAACCGTTTCAGGACAGGCCGTTACTTAAAGGGTCGCAACAAGCACTGCCTTCGGGCGAGTCTCGTACAAAGGCGATTGTTGTTCGCTGGGATGCGTTTCATGCGAACACGTGGATTGAATCGCCCCTAGTTCCCGGCGCCAGTGATTGGCATCTCTTGCATGGTCCCTCACGGGCCGCGGAAGCCTTGCGACAGATGGGCTGCGACTGCGATACGCAGATTGGACCGTGGACATCCGAGTCTCTCGAAGGAGTCGATCTGGTCATCATCCCTTTGGCTTCCGTCAATCGACCTTCATTTCTCGTCTCTGAAATCGCAGCCCTGGTCTCCTACGTCGATCGAGGTGGCGGGCTGTTGGTAATGACCGACGCCGCCAACCGAAATTACCACAACCATGCACTGGGGGCCCTTTTCGACTCCGTAGGAATGCAGTTGTCGGATTGCGTGGTATGCGAACCGACACACCTTCGACTGGGGGATCGAGCTTCATGGATTCGGTTAGGAACGTTCTCCGATCATCCGATGTTACGTGGGATCGAAAACATGTGTATGCTAGACGCCGGAGTGGTTGAAGCGCGTTACGGTGTGGTCTGGTCATCGAAAGAAAGTTGGGGTGATATCGGATCGACTCAGTCCTACGCGTTGCGAGATCAAGGGAAAACGCCAGGGGATGGGCAACCGCAACCCAGCGAACCGAAAGGCCCCATGGCCGTCGTTGCAGCCCGTGCGTTCGGTCGTGGCCGAATCGTTGTCCTTGCAGATCCCGACTTCGTCGGAAGCACATTTCTCAACTACGCAGACCACCGCCGTTTTTGGCTCCAAGCCTCGTTGTGGTGTGCGATCAAGTCACACGACGGAGTTTCGACCGGCAGCGAATCCTCCGACCGAGATTGGGCCGCCAACGCCGGAGCGCTCGTAGAGCGTGGGCTCGCGGGCGAATCCGGACGAACGAAGATTTGGTGTTATGAACCACTTAAGGTCCAAGAGCACTATTGGGGAGACCCCGCCCCAAGCGGTATGTTCCATGCCTTCGCTATGCTTAATCGATATGCGGACGCCCGCAGCACAGATCGCCCCTGGCTCGATGCGGAATGGTTGATTTTACCCGATGCGGTTTTGCTGGACCGAGACGATGTTGCCGAGCAAGCGATCGCCTTTGCGGCTCAGCCCGGCCGACGTCTCGCCATTCTTTGTGACAAAGAACTTGCCCCCTGCCTGCAAACGATCGAGCGCAAGTTCACGAATGCTAAGCCGCCAAAAACTTCACCCGGGGGATGGGTCACCCAGGAGCTCCCTCGTGGAAGCCAAGTTGTGCTGATTCCCAACCGTTCCGCCTGGGCTAACCAAACGGTTCCATCCCCCGAAAAGCCATTGAATTCTGCCGATCGGGCTTCGGAGCAGCAGCGAATGGGCTGGCTCATCGAAGGGGGGCTCCTGCCGGTCCCATCCGTCGATGACCGGGTCCTGTGGCCGGACGATTAACTCTAATGCCGTTCCATGACGGTAGAGGAAGTTGCTCAACTTCCCTGAGATCAGGGATCTTTGGCAAGATCCACTACCCAAAGTAAGTCTGCTGAAAGATATTGCGATCAATCCAAACTTGGCTTGAAAATCGTCGTCCAACTGTTATCCTATTATCCGGATAAGCGGATGATTGTTTATGGAGCCCCGCGAGGGCGGAGGATGGCATGAGCGGGATGGCCCCGATGGTGATTTGGATGCAGAGTTTGTCTGATCCCACCCGGGTACGGCTGCTCCGTTTGCTCGAGAAGTCGGAATTGTCCGTGGCGGAGATGTGTACAACCTTACAGATGCCTCAAAGCACCGTCAGTCGGCATTTGAAGATGCTGGCCGACGACGGCTGGGCTACGGCGCGTCGTGAGGGTGCGAGCAACTGGTACCGGATGACGAGCGGGGAGTTGCCTGCCGCACAGAAGAAATTATGGTCGGTCGCGCGTGGGCATTGTGTTCCTGAGTCGACCGCAGAACAGGATGATGCACGTTTGGAGCAAGTGCTCGATTCGAGACACAACAAGTCCCAAAACTTTTTTTCGAGTGCAGCAGGACGTTGGGATCGTATGCGAGGGGAGTTGTTCGGGCACCGGATCGATGCCTGGGCCGTCGCATCCGGGTGGGACAGCAGCACGATCGTTGGCGATTTGGGATGCGGCACCGGTATGATCAGTCAGACATTGGCCCCGTGGGTGGAGCAGGTCATTGCGGTCGATTCCTCGATGGCAATGCTCAATGCGGCTCGCAAACGGCTGAAGGACGTAGAGAACGTCGATCTACGGCGCGGCGAACTTACGGATCTGCCCATCGAAAGTCGCACACTGAATGCTGCGTTGATGGTCCTCGTTCTTCCCTACTTGGCAGATCCACAACGTGTTTTTGAAGAAGTCCATCGGGCAACCAAGCCGCGCGGGCGTTTGATCGTGCTGGATATGCTCCCGCACAATCGAACCGAGTATCGTGATGAGCTCGGGCACACATGGATGGGCTTTTCGAACGAACAAATCGAACAATGGATGCAGTGCGCCGGCTGGACATTGGATCGATGGGTTGTCATCCCCCCCGATCCAGAAGCGAAAGGGACTCAAACCTTTCTTGCTTCTGCATCGAGGCGTTGACGAATTTTGCGAATGATGTTTTTCCCTTTCAGGAGTACGTAAATGAGTACGGTTGTTGACAAGAAGAAGTCTTCGGTGGCAAGCGATCCGTCGCGAGTCCCGTTCAAAGTCCGAGCGTTCGATTTATTGGCCAAGGGTGAGCGAGCGGAAGCAGAAGCCCTCGCTAGCTTGGGCCGTAAAGAAATTCAATTGGCCGAAGATGAGATGCCAGGCTTGATGGCTTTGCGAGCTCGTCATGGAAAGAGCAAGCCACTCGCAGGTGCCAAGATCATGGGCTCGCTTCACATGACCGTTCAAACGGCCGTGCTGATCGAGACGCTCGTAGACCTCGGTGCCGACGTGCGTTGGGTTAGCTGCAATATCTTCTCGACCCAAGACACGGCAGCAGCCGCAGTTGTCGTCGGTCGTGGCGGTTCTCTCGACAACCCGATCGGAACGCCTGTCTATGCTTGGAAGGGTGAAACACTGCCTGAGTATTGGTGGTGCACTCGCGAAGCGTTGGTTTGGCCAGATGGATCGGGACCAGATTTGATCGTCGATGACGGTGGTGACGCGACCATGCTGATTCACTTGGGAACGCAATTCGAAGCAGCCAACAAGGTTCCTGACTTCGATCCCGAAACCCAACCAGAAGAGTACGGCGTGATCCTCGATCTGCTCCGCAAGGAACTGGTCGTGAACCCAGGTCGTTACACCGCCATGGGCAAGGCCATTCGCGGCGTCTCGGAGGAAACCACCACGGGAGTCAAGAGACTATACGAAATGACCGCCAAGGGAGAGCTCCTCTTCCCTGCGATCAACGTCAACGATTCGGTGACCAAGAGCAAGTTTGATAACTTGTACGGTTGCCGCCACTCGCTAATTGACGGCTTGAACCGAGCATCCGACGTGATGCTGGCTGGCAAGGTGGCCGTGGTTTGCGGATACGGCGATGTGGGCAAAGGCTGCTGCCAAGCTCTTCGCGGCCAAGGCTGTCGCGTGATCGTGACCGAGATCGATCCGATCTGCGCTCTTCAAGCGACGATGGAAGGCTATGAGGTCAAGACCGTTGAAGATTTCCTTGAGACCGCTGACATCTTTGTTACCGCTACGGGCAACAAGGACATCATCACGGCCGCTCACATGGCGCGCATGAAGGACAAGGCAATCGTCTGCAACATCGGCCACTTCGACAACGAAATCGATATGGCTGGTCTTGAAAAGCTTCAGAAGACTGGCAAGGCCGAACGCCGCAACATCAAGGCTCAGTTCGACCAATGGTACTTCCACGACACCAAGCGAAGCATCCTCGTCTTGGCCGAAGGTCGCTTGATGAACTTGGGTTGTGCCACCGGTCACCCAAGCTTCGTGATGAGCACCAGCTTCACCAACCAGGTCCTGGCACAGCTCGAACTGTGGCAAGAACGAGACAGCGGCAAGTACGACAAGCGAGTCTACACGCTGCCCAAGAAGCTGGACGAAGAAGTCGCTCGACTGCACCTTGAGAAGCTCGGTGTCAAGCTTACCAAGCTAACCGACAGCCAACGCGAATACCTCGGCGTCGAAGCCGACGGTCCGTTCAAGGCTGAGCACTACCGCTACTAAGAACTAGACTGTGATCATCTTCAAGACTCGAGAGCGGCAATCGCTCTCGAGTCTTTTTTTGTTTGCGGTTCGATGACTGGCTCTGTCGATCCCCTTGGCTTGACGTCGTTTTCGCCTTTTGGACGTAATCTCTAGTAGATCCAGGATGGACAGCAGATTTTTCATGTGTCTGAACGTAAAGGTGTCAGGCACAAATGGCACTGCCGTTTGTGTCGTAAGGACTTAGGTCTGGAGGACCGGCAGAACGTTTGCCCGGACCGACAGGTCCGGGTAACACAATCTGCGGTAGCCCCAAGCCCCGGATGGGGCGACAGCGAACCGGCAGCTGACGCTGCCGGCTTAAGTTCTGCCGGGCCATTCGGCCCTCAAACCGATCCGCTGATACGTTGATTCGCGACGTGATTGCACGCATTAATCTCAGACTTTGTTCGTATTGCGAGAGCCTGCATTTCATAAGGGACGCAGCAAAAAGGTGTAGCCTACGTGCTTTATCGCAATCGACGCGGATCTTAACGCTGCGCAGAAACTGCCGAAAACCTTCGGCAGTGCCATTCGTGTCAGGTACCGTTTCCGATCCTACGCGTTGCGTGCCACCCAAGCGTCTTTAGTACTTCGTCGCGACGTATTGATTAGCCAAACCTGCTGCGAGCGAAGGGTACGAGGCCTCGTTCTCGCTTACAGAATGAATCTCCAACAGATTCAGGGAGGACAGCAGATTTTTAATGAAGCCGGATCGGTAATCAGTTGGCTTCTCTGAATCTGCTGGAAACCTGGTTCATGCATTCATGGGAATTATGCGGAGTTCGATTGCGCATCTGTTTGCATTCTTGATGGTTATAACAAGATCGTCATGACAAGCTGGAAGCTTATCCCACTTGCTAGTGGCGTTCGCAGTTGGGGCAGTCCACCGTTTGGCGACGATGGCTACGAGAAGAGGCGAGCGAGGAGCAGGGCAAAGCGGCTATGGAAAACTCGTTGTCGCTATAGATTAGGGTACCACGAGTTCTACCAACGGTGACTTTGGTTCTGCGTCGCGCTTGCGATTGGCGAGGATCGCTTTCTCTTCGAGTTCTGGGCTGACCAGTTCGTATCGGACCGTTCGTTGACGTGGGACAAAGCCGAGCTCCGTGATGGCGTCGCGGATTTGATCTAGGGTCAAGAAGTGAACGGTGCCCGCTTCGGCCACGACGTTTTCTTCCAACATCAACGACCCCATATCGTTGGCACCAAACAGCAAGCCGAGTTGCCCGATCTTGAGCCCTTGAGTCACCCAACTGCTCTGAATGTTGGGGACGTTGTCGAGATACAGGCGAGACACGGCCTGTGTCTTCAAGTATTCAAAGGAGCCCGTCGGTGGAATGTGAGACATCTCGGTGTGGTCGGGCTGGAAGGTCCAGCCGATGAACGCAGTAAAGCCTCCGGTCTCGTCCTGCAGTTGGCGAACCCGATCGAGGTGTTCGATCCGCTCGGCAAGTGTTTC
>JALOQW010000119.1 GCA_025459275.1 Pirellula sp. | reverse complement strand
TGAACTCCTCCTTGTCGTCGAATCGAGAGGCGGGATCGCCCACGTTTTGGGCCCCCTTGATCTGAAAGTCGAGGTTGGGGAGCAACTGGTTGCGCGCCAGTTCCAGGTCCCATCGCAACTTCTGCATATCGATGGCGATGAGTTGCAACTCGGGCCTTCGCTCCTGGGCTGCTTGGAAGTCGCTATCAAACTGCAATTGTGGAACTTGTTCGATGGCGGGAAAGTCCAAGGGCAGCCATGCAGGTGCAGCCAACATCGGAGCTCCCGATTCATCGCGTAGGAAGATCGCCAACTTGAACGCTGCGTCGCGGAACTTTTGCTGAGACTCGTAGACTTTGAGTTGCCGTTCGGAAAGGGTCTGGGCGTTGATGGCTAGTTCTTGGCGAGTCGACAGCCCGCGCTCAAAAAGCTTTTCGAGGATCTTTTGCCGCTGGACAGCCAATTCGAGAAGGCTCTCTTGGGCTTTGAGCACGTTACCCACTTCGACCCATTTCCAATAGGCGAACGCAGCATCAAGGCTGGCCCAAAGGATGTTGAACTGTATCTCAGGACCCACGGCCGCTTGATTGAGGTTGGCTTGAAACAAGGCCACTCGATAAGGATCGATAGCGCGTCCCTGCAGCAAAGGTTGAATCAAGCCAGTGTAGACTTCACCCGCTTTGTCGGTCTCGCGTTCTTTATACCAAGGCTCGAAGTCGCCACGGCCAATACGGTAACCTGCAAATGCATAACCTCCCCACCACAATTGGCGAGCAAGAGCGACACCATTGCGAGAGTTTTCGTACACGCCCACTGGGATGTTGAGCGAGTAGTATTCGAGGTTGAGGTCGAACGCGCCTTCGGAACTGGTGACTTCGCCCCGTGCAACGCCCGATTGCAAACGAGCGATCTCAATTTCCGGATACGCTCGAAACGTGGATGCAATCACGTCTGCCAAGAGAAGTGAATCCCCCATGGCCTGAGCATCCGCGAGGGGAGTGGGCACCGCCTCTCGCACCGAGGGTTCTGGCGCTGGAACTTGCTCGGGCTGCTTGCTGTCAGGAAGCCCCTCTTCCATCGATTCGAGCAGCGCTTTTTCCCGTTCAAGCTTTTGCTGGCGAATCTTCTCTTCGAGTTCGCGCATGCGGCGCACCGTTTCCGGATCGGCCGACTTGGGGATATCTTGAGGAGTCGGCTCGACGGGCGGAGGCTGTTGCCCCCACGACATACTCGCATGCAATGCGAGCATCAAGGTAGCAATACGAGAAGCGCGACGAAGACGACCTATTTCATTTTGGGCATTTTGGGATCTTTGGCTCCATCTTTTTCTGCGGTCGGTTCGCGATCCGCGATGGTGATGGGGAATCCGTTCATTTGTCGCCATATCTCAAAACCCAGAGGGACCGTCTTCAGGATAACCCATCCGTTAGCGCGTACACCTTGGCGTAGGTATCGACTCCCAGGCCATATATTCTCCGGGCGCTTCAGATCAACCTGCGCCGAATTCCCATCTTCACCAGCTTGTAGCGGACCGACGATGATCTTGAAGACTCCTTTGCCAGAGTCGGTGGGATTGATAGCAATCACTTTGCCAGCAAAGGTCCCGACGGCGACACTTGGCCAACCGATGAATTGAATGGCAGGCCAGCCTTCGAATTGGAGACGAACTGGATCGTCGACGTGAATCAAGGGTGCGTCGACGCCGCGCACGGTCAGTTCGACAGCGAGGTCCTCGGTGTCTGGAACGACTTCGAAAAGCAAGTCCCCTTCTTTGACCGATTTGGTTCCGGCCTGTCCGCGAATGGCTTGAATGCGACCGCGGCTGGGGCTCTTGACATCGAGGCGATCAAACTCGCCTTGTTTGGTGAGCACTTCATTGAGCTCCTTCTGTGCGGTGTTCACGTCCGTTTGAGCTTTTTGGACTTCTGCTTCGGCCTTTAGGATCTTCTGCTCAACCAGGCGTCGTTTGCCTTCCAGGTCCCGTTCCTTGGCAGCTAGATCGTTGTAGGCTTTGTTGGTCGCTTCTTGCAAACTCTCGAGTTTCTTCAACTCGCTCAGTTCTTTGTTCTCTAGTTGGGAATACTCGACAGGGGAAATCACATCTCCCACTAAGCCATCATACGCTTCGCGTTCGAGTTTTGCCTGTTCGAACTTGAATACCTGCTCTTCTGCGTCCTTGAGAGCTTTCTGCCATGAGTTATTGGCAGACCGCACCTCTGCCTCGGCCCCTGCGATCTCTTGGGCTGCTTGGTCACGTACCGACTTCACTTGCTCGACGTTGTTCTGGTAAACGGTCTGATATGACTCCAGTTTTTGCGTCAAAGCCTTGACGGCTTCCTCATTGAGTCGTTCGGCATCTTCGGCGAAGGGCTTGATCACCATGACAACTTCCCCTTCCTCCACAAAGCTCCCTTCGCGAAGATCATCCCGGAGCGATGAAATGATCCCCTTGGCGGGGGCTTCGACCGGTTGCAATCGCAACTGAGGTAGTCGCGCGATGACCTGTCCTTCGCCGCGCGAGGTTTGTTGCCACGGCAGGAAGACGGCGGAGATCAACAGAATGACCAACATCACGACCAACGTACGTGACAGAACCCTTGCGAACCATCCCGATCGCACCAAATGCATGGCCGGGAATCGCTCTCCCAACATTTCATTGGGACGAAGCCGAATCATGCGCTTTTTGGGAGCGTGGGTTTCCGATGGAGCTTCAGTGGTGGTTGCCATGGTTATGCGTGGTGGTGATGGTGATCGTCCAAGCTCGGAATCAGTTCAATCGTCTTCGAACATGCGTCAACGATATGAGGATCATGAGTCACAATCAACAAGGTCCAGGGTTGACCAGGTCGACTCAAGTTTTCCCAAATGCGATTTCGCATTCGGGGTGGTAGAAGATCCAATGTACCATCGATCAACAGGAGGCGAGGATTCGAGGCGATGGCACGAGCCAACATCAGTCGAGCCGCCTGCGATTGACTGAGCGGATAGCCACCCGTCTGAAGCTGGGTCTCCAAGCCGTTGGGCATGGCGAGGACTTCGTCCCATAACTCCACCAACTGCAGTGACTCGCGCACGTCGCTTTGGGAAATCGAGATGCGATTCAGCGACACCGCTTCCTGGATGGTCCCGTGAAAAATCTCGATTCCCGTGGTGATGCCTACCAAGGAGCCTTCGGCAAATCGGTTCACGTCCCGTGAATCGATTCCACCCACCTCCGCCAAACCCGAAATAGGGGATCGCAATCCCGCAAGGGTTTCGAGCAACATCGACTTGCCACAACGGCCTTCACCGATCACGGCGATGCGTTGACCAGGCGCGATATGGAAATTCGGGATCGATACGCCGTGATGATCGCGGCCAACGGACAGATCGCGGAACCGTATTTCCACCGGTCCCATGCCGGCGTCCAAGGGTCGTGATGGAGGGATGGTGGGCAAGTCAATCATGTGACCGACCTTATCCGTTGCAGCCATCAAGTCATAAAATGACTCGAGCGACTTACCAATTTGCGAAAAGGCTCCGACCACGACAGCCACCACCGAAACGCTTGCCACCAACTGACCGATGGTGATGGCATTATTGATCACCAGCCAACCACCTAAGGAGAGGAGTGTGGAGATCGAAACCGCGTACAACATCAAAGCAAACAGCGATTGCCGGATCAGTATCACGAAATGCCGACGGCGAGCGCCCAAGTATTCCACGACCAACCGATTCGCACGGTCAACGGACAACTCGTTGCCTCCATGCACTTGAAACGCATTCGCGTTCCCAATCACGTCCTGGACCCAATGCGCAATCCGGTATTTGACCAACGACTCTTCGATCGCCGTCTTCACAGCACCACGCCCCAGCCCATACAAGAACAATGTCATCAACATGATCAGGATGACATCGAAGACCAACAAGTAAGGACTGTAAATCGCCAAAAGCAATAGACCGGCCAATGTCTGGATCGAAAGAGCCAACAAATCAATCAACAGAGACGCCGTCGCCTTTTGTATCGTCATCACATCAAAGAAGCGGTTGGCCAGCTCGGGACCGTGAATGCCATCCATCGCAGAACGATCCAAACGGGGGAATCGTTCGGAGAGATCGCCCACGATGCGCACAAAGATCCGTCGCTGCAAAATTTCAACGACAAACAGCTGCAGCGTCTTGATCACGGCCGAGAGAGTCAAGATCGCGAACAATGCGACCGTGATCCATATCATGGGCTGGATTACCGAAGCAAACCCGATGGTGGTCACCATCTGCTCAACCGCCAATGGAGTCGCTAAATTGAGAATAGCCGCGACCACCGTAAAGATCCCCAACGTCCAGATGTCGCGGGAGTCGAACGACAGTAGCTTCAAGTATCGACGAAGTGGCGGCAAATGTTCGTGATGGTGATCCGAATCGTGTTCATCGGTCACCTTCGAAATGTGCGCCTGACCCTGTTCGCGATGCGATGTCAGCGCCTCACAGACGAGCGAAGGTTCCGCGATGAAAAACATTGCGTTCGGTTCACGAGCCAGCAGCTTCGCAATCGCTCTCTGGTTCAAAGAATCCGATTCCTTGCGCCGAGCCGTAAAATCGGTCACCTCGGCTCTCCCACCCACCACGTGCGACATCACCCAGGCTCGCGGCTCATTGCGAGCATCGATCGCCAACATCGCGACAGGGAACCCCTCCAGCAAAAGCTCCCAAACGTCGGCCGGCGACAAGTCCACGGGAGCCAAACGGAGCCCCAACGCCGATCCAGCCCGCATGATGGCAACCATCATGCCGTCACTGATCAGGTGTGAAGTCGCGTCCAGCCCCACATCATTCAACGCTTGCACGATCCGCGCGTTTTCGTGCGGAACCTCCAAACGGGTCAATAGTTCTGCTAGCAAACCTCGGATGAGCTCGCGGTTCGGGTCGGTTCCTCGGGCATTCGGTTCAGGATTCGGCTGCAGCATGGTCCGGTCGCGGGGAAAAGTCGGTGTTCGTCGCGAACCCGCGAAAAATACTCCTCAGGGACAATAACGAAGAATGCGGCATGGAAAAGGTTTGCCAAATGAAAATTCATCGACTTAAACCTTTTCAGGTTTCGGAGTTGTTATTTATAGGGGATGTCAACCGGATTTTCCAGTTGGATGGGGCACCGACCACCGGTTCAGACGCTCGCCGAACAATTTCGGGAATGGGACGGTGACAAATCGTCGCAAAGCCCTACAATACTGAGGCGAGATTGTGAAAGATTTCACAAAGTCAGTTTGGCAAGGGAGAGCAGGTCGTGGCGGGTCAGTTACCGATTCTGATTTATCTGATCGCAGTGATTGGGTTTGCTGCGGTTTCTTTGATCCTGCCCCACGTGGTGGCGCCTCGCAAGCCGACGCGGGTCAAGGACATGCCGTACGAGTCTGGGATGGACCCGGTCGGAGATGCTCGCAAGCCGTTCGATATCAAATTCTATTTGATCGCCATTCTGTTTTTGGTTTTCGACATTGAACTGATTTTCCTGTATCCCTGGGCTGTCGCTCTGCTGGCCCCCGGCGGGATCCCTGAGCCGTTTCGCCCAGCGGTATTGGCGGTGTTGATCGTGCTTCTAGCTACCTTAGGCCTTGCTTATTTGGTGGCATATCGTAAAGGAGTCTTTGATTGGCGACGCAAGTAAACACAACCCAAGTCAACAAGCAGATGGGTGACAACATCTTCTTGACGCAGCTGGATGCAGCGGCATCCTGGGCTCGCGCCAATAGCTTGTGGCCCATGCCCTTTGCAACCGCATGTTGCGGTATTGAGCTGATGAGTACCGCGGCGAGCAAGCATGACTTGTCCCGCTTCGGCAGCGAAGTGATGCGATTCTCTCCTCGGCAATGCGATCTGATGATCGTAGCTGGTCGCGTGGTGATGAAGATGATTCCGGTTCTTCAACGCATTTGGTTGCAAATGCCGGAGCCGAAGTGGTGCATCTCGATGGGAGCATGTGCGTGCTCGGGTGGAGTCTTCGATACCTATGCGGTGGTTCAAGGCATCGACCGGTTCATTCCAGTGGATATCTACGTTCCAGGTTGCCCTCCGCGGCCGGAGCAGCTGATTCGCTCCATTTTGGACCTGCAAGACAAGATCAAGAAAACGGGAACATACAACGCTCGAGAATTCGGTCTTCGTATTCTTCCTGATGGTCCCAAGCGCTTTGACGAAGACGAGCTGATTCGCATCCGTGAGCGAAATGGCCTGAAGCTAGAAGAGCCCAAGTACGATCCGATCCACTAGAGCATCATGACCTCTGAAACCAACCCAACCAGTCCGCTGCGAGCCGCATTGGAATCCAAAGTCGATGCGTCCCGTTTGCATTGGTCCGAATTCCGAAATCAGCATCGTCTTGTGGTTCCACGAAACGAATTGCTCGCCGTCATGCGTTCGTTGCGCGAACTAGGAATGGATCAATTGGTCGACGTTACGGCGGTGGACCAATTGGAGTATCCGAACGCAGTCGATCGATTCGAAGTCGTCTACCTACTCTTGAATACAGAGTCGGGAGAACGGTTGATCGTGAAGACGCACGTCAACGAACCGCACTTGACTTTGCCATCGATGGTCCCCGTTTGGTTCGGTGCCGATTGGTTGGAGCGCGAAGTCTACGACATGTTCGGGATTGTGTTTGAAGGGCATCCGAACATGAAGCGGCTGCTTTTGCCGGACGAGTTCGAGTCGTTCCCGCTTCGCAAGGATTATCCAGTCAAAGGACGGGGAGAGCGCCACAACTTTCCAGTCATCACCCGGGCTGAGAGTTAATTACCGACGAATCGTAAAAGGACATTCGACATGCCATTGGATTTGCTGGAAAGCCCGGACCTGAAGCCTAACGAGCGCGAAGGATTATGGACCCTCAACTTTGGTCCTCAGCATCCCGCAACGCACACGACACTCCGTTTGGTACTTCAGCTCGATGGTGAAATGGTCATCGATGCTCAGCCCGACATAGGCTTTTTGCACAGCGGGTTTGAGAAGCTGGCTGAGGTTTTGGACTACAACCAGTATGTGACCATCGTTGACCGGATGAATTACATTTCGCCGTTGGCCAACGAGATCGCTTGGCATCATGCCGTCGAAGGGCTGCTGGGGATCGAGCTGACTCCGCGATGCAAGTACATCCGGACGATCTTTGCCGAGTTAATGCGGATCCATGACCACCTGTTGTGCACCGGAACATGCGTTCTGGACTTGGGAGGGGCGACTGCATTCATGTACGCGTTCAATGAGCGCGAGAAGATCTACGAGATCTGCGAACGTGCCAGCGGGCAACGCTTTCACACTTCCTATACGCGGGTGGGTGGACTTCTATATGACGTGACCGACGATTGGATTCGGATGGTTCGCGACTTCTGCAAGACCTTTCCCAAGGCCTACCGCGACTTCGCTGGCTTGGTCATGAAGAACCGAATCTTCGTGGAACGAACACGAGGCGTGGGAGTCTTGACCAAGGAAGACGCGATCGAAGGGAGCGCTACTGGCCCTGTGGCCAGAGCCAGCGGCGTCGTTCGAGATCTTCGCCGCGATGAGCCGTATTTGGCATACGATGATCTGGATTTCGACATCTGCTGTGCCAAGGAAGGGGATTGCTACGCTCGCTTCCAGGTCCGAATGATGGAGATGCTGGAAAGTCTCAAGATCATCGAACAAGCGGTTGAAAACCTTCCGAGCGGTCCGATCTTTGCCGCGGGTACTGGCAAGGAAGGGATACCAGACAAGACCGAGGTGTATCGAAGTATCGAAGGTTTGATCCATCACTTCGAGAACATCATGCCCAACCGCCAAATGCCTTCACCGGTGGAGTCGTACTATGCCGCGACGGAGTCCCCGAACGGGGAGTTGGGATACTACATCGTCTCCGACGGTGATTTCCGAGCTTACCGAGCCAGGACGCGTCCCCCGTCCGTGCTTCATTTTTCCTTGTTTGGCCGAATGATCCGAGGCTGCATGCTCAGCGATGTGGTCGCGGTCTTGGGGAGTATCAACATCATCGCTGCGGAGTTGGACCGATGAGTGAATTGAGCGAAAATGCCAAACAGACCATTTCGGAACATTTGCCACGCTATCCCAACAAGCAAGCGGTAACGTTACCTGCATTGCACGTGGTTCAACAGGAATCAGGCTGTGTCAGCAAGAAAGCGATTCATGAGATCGCCGACTTGCTCGAATTGTCACCGGCACAAATCCACGACACCCTTTCGTTCTACGGCTTCTTTCGAACCGAAGAGAACCCGCTTGGCCAGAAGCGTATTTGGGTCTGCCGGTCGCTCCCCTGCATGCTGCGAGGGGGCGAGGAACTGCTGGCGGAGTTGTGCCACCGATGGGGAATTCAGCCGGGTGAAACGACCGCCGACGGTAAGGTCACATTGGAACTCGCTGAGTGCTTGGGAGCCTGTGATGGTGCACCATGCATTTTGCTCCAAGACGAACTCCATCTTCGAGTGACCGCAGACGATGTCGAGCGGATTGCCGAACAACCGTTGCCACAGTCCACTTAATCATCGAGGCGAATCGTGAGTCAAACGGAATTCAAACCAGTCTTGCTTGGACGTGTTGGCAAGCCCAACAGCCAATCATTGGACAGTTACCGCGCGGACGGTGGATACCAAGCCTTGGCCAAAGCCCTCAAGATGGCCAACACCGAAGTCATCGATGTGGTGAAGGCCTCCGGCCTTCGAGGTCGCGGCGGTGCAGGCTTCCCAACCGGACTGAAATGGACCTTCCTACCCAAGGACATTCAGGGCCCTGTTTACCTGTGCATCAACGGGGACGAGAGCGAGCCTGGAACCTTCAACAACCGCGTGCTGATCGAGGAAGATCCACATCAAGTACTCGAAGGGATCGTCATCAGCAGCTTCGCGACTCGGACCACGACGGCATACTTTTATCTTCGCTATGAGTACGGTCGATGCTACCGAACCCTCAAGCGTGCCATCGACGAAATGTATGCCAACAATCTGCTCGGCAAAAACATCTTGGGGTCGGGATACGATCTCGATATCTACTTGCATCGTGGTGCTTGCGCCTACATCTGCGGCGAAGAAACGGGATTGATCGAAAGTCTCGAAGGGAAGCGGGCCTGGCCTCGGATCAAGCCACCGTTTCCCGCCATCGAAGGGGCGTTTCGTCGTCCGACGATCGTGAACAATGTCGAGACGATGGCATGTGTGCCGCACATCCTGAATCATGGAGCTGAGTGGTTCCAAAGCATGGGAGTCCCCAAGGATCCGAACAACCCGCGCGACGCTGGTTCCTACGGTCCAAAGTTGTATTGCATCAGCGGGCATGTGAACCAACCCGGCCTGGTCGAACTTCCCCTCGGCGTGACAGCTCGCGAGTTGATCGACAAACATGCCGGCGGCGTCTGGAAAGGTCGAAAAGCCAAAGCGGTCATTCCCGGTGGGTTGAGTATGGGGTTCATGACCGAAGCTGAACTCGACACTCCCCTCGATTTCAATGGCCCCGGACGAGTTGGCTGTCTGGGTCTTGGAACGGCTGCCGTCGTGGTGATCGATGACGAAACCAGTATGGTGGATGTCCTTTACAACGCTTGTCGCTTCTTTGCGCACGAATCGTGCGGGCAATGCACTCCCTGTCGTGAAGGGACGGCGTGGTCCACCAAAATCCTCGAGCGCATTCGCGATGGCCGCGGCAAGTTGAGCGATATCGATCTGCTGCTGGAGATATCCAATTCGATCGGTACGATCCCTGGAACGACGATTTGTGGTTTGGCCGACGGAGCCGCGTGGCCGATCAAGACTGCGATCAACAAGTTCCGGGGCGAATTCGAAGAGTACATCAAGAGCGGTCGTCGCAGCGAAAGCACTGCGCTCGTCGGCGCCCACTGAAACCATTTCCATCCCTCACTCACTGGAATCGAATATCCGTGGTCAAGGTTAAGGTCAACGATATCGAAGTCGATGCCGATCCCAAGGACAATTGCATCCTTGCGGCTCGCAAAGCGGGAGTCGAGATCCCTCACTATTGCTGGCATGAGGCCTTGTCGGTCGTAGCGTCGTGCCGCATGTGCCTGGTTGAAGTCGGAGAGACCAAACCCGATGGAACGGTCGTCATGGGCCCCAAGGTCGTCCCAGGATGCCAGACACCGATCAAAGAAGGAACGGTCATTCGAACCGATACGCCCAAGGTCAAGAATTCTCAACAAATGACCTTGGAGCTACTCCTTCTGAATCATCCGCTCGATTGCTCGATTTGCGATCAGGCAGGGGAATGTTACCTGCAGGATTACACGTACAAGTACGGCAAGGCTCAAAGCCGACTCGACGAGCCAAAAATCCAGCGCATGGACAAATACCATATCGGAGAGCAGATCGCGCTGTTTACCGATCGTTGCGTCATGTGCACGCGTTGCGTTCGATTCACACGCGAGGTGAGTGGAACGTCCGAATTGCAAGTCGTGTCGCGAGGAAGCCACGAAGAGATCGACGTGTTTCCAGACGAACCCTGCAATAACAAGCTTGCAGGCAACGTCGTTGACTTGTGCCCCGTTGGTGCCCTATGCAGCAAAGACTTCCTTTACAAGAAGCGAGTCTGGTGGCTTAAGCACGCTGAAGGTGTCTGTACCGGCTGCTCAACTGGATGCAGCATTCATGTCGATCAAGCGGACAACAAGGTCTATCGATTGCGACCCAGAGAAAACCCTCAGGCGCAAGGGCACTTCATGTGCGACGAAGGTCGATTCGGTTTCAAGTACATCCACGACGAACGACGCTTGTCCGCTCCTCGTTACTCCGGCGCATCGACTGGTTCAAAACCCAATTCTGGCAATGGTACGAAGCCCAATAACGGCGATGGAAGACCGGCAGATTTGAGTTTTGCAGATCCATGGCCAGAAGC
>JALOQW010000118.1 GCA_025459275.1 Pirellula sp. | reverse complement strand
CATCGGCATCAAGCTGCTGAAAGAGTGCATCACCGAAATTGGGCTGCGTTGAATTAGAACCGCCAAAGAAGTTGCGGATCGCTCCTCGAGCGCGACCTCTGGGTGATAATGGATTTGGATCCCCTGGCTTGGAACCAGGAACGATGTATTCCACGTAGCCCAGATGCATTTCATCTTGTGTCTGGGGTCCCCATTTGACTTCTTTGTTCGGATCTGGATTAGCTGGGTTGTTGCTGCTATTGTCGTACCAAGCCGTGAATCGCAAAGTATCACCCGCCTTAACACTGACGGGTTCGGCGTAGCGATAGAGCAACTGCCAGTTAAAGTCGTAACGTGGAATATCCAGCATCGTGCGCGTCTCGCTACCCGAGATGAGATCGTAGCGAGCCGCTTTGCCGCGCAAGTGCATGTGAGGCAGGAATGCCAGAATCTGAATGTCGGTGGGTACGCTCTTGATGCTGGCCACAACTTGATGGTTGTCCGCCCCAGGTGGAATCCGGAATCCAGCGTTCACAACACCGGCGACTCGCACTTCGTGCTTTGGTTCTTCCTTGGCAAACACTAGTCCGATGCGGGTGCGGTCTTCGGTCGCTGTTCCATTGGGTGTGTAGTGCATCTGAAACCGCAAACGGGCACCTTTGGGAATTCGTTTGGCGTAGCCTTCGGGATAGACCAGCGTGCTGTTTCCGGGAACATAGATTCCCCAATAGCCAGATCGTTCGTCGGCTGCGTCATCACGAGGACCATCCTCTTCATCGGCTGCCTGAATGAAAACCAGTACGTGGTGAACCACGCTTGGGTTGCCTGGTCGAACTTCAATCGCTCGTACCCATTCGTCTTTCTCCAGATGGGTATCCACGACCACATTCTGATAAGGCATCGTACCGGTGGCTTTGACCCTCACCGGTTTTGCAAACTCGAATACCGCATCTGGCTTCCCTATCAACCAACCATCCGCAAAGCTGCGCGGTGCAGGGGATTGCTTCGGATCGCCGGCAGGAGTCTTATTGTCTAGCCAAGCGAATAACTGTTGCTTTTCTGATGAAGAAAGGGAGCGATCATTGATCCATGGAGAGACGCTATGTTTTCCATCCGCAGCAGCAAACCAAGGAGGCATGATGCCTCGATCGACCACTTCCCGAATCATGGGAGCATGAGCAACCGCGTCTTCGTAGGTGTCGAGTGCAAAGGGACCAACACCACCCTCGCGGTGGCATTCGACACAATGACGTTGTAAGAGTCGGGAGATCTGATTGTGATAGGTGACATCCGATGCTACCAATGAGCTTGGCTTTGTCTCGAGCAAACATCCGGGAGCCGCTGTGGCCGACACCAATACCGAACGCTGCTCCATGGAAGCTTCCAACGCATCGCGCAGATAAGTGTAGCGGGGGGCATCGATGGAATAGCCAAACCCATACTGATCGTCGATCGCACCGTGATAGACAACCGTGTGAGAGCGGTCGAGCACGAAGACATCAGTCGTGCTGGTCGCTCCGAGGTGATTGGCAAACTGCGAGTCCTCGTCAAACGTATACTCAACTCCTGAAGTGAAGCGAGCTGCAGCCGTTTTCATTTCCTCCTCTTTATCGGTCGCTACACAATTGACCAAAATAAATCGAACTCCCCGAGGGCTGAAGTCACGATGGATATCTACTAAAGTCGGCAAGTACTTCTTGCTTAGCGGGCAGCTTGTGCTTGTCATGGCGATGACGGTTAGACCACTCTTCGAATCCCCATGAAGTTTCCTGGTTGTACCGTCAAGAAGTGTGAAGTTGATGTCGGGGACAAAACGACCGATACCATGTTCACCTGGGGTGAGCAATTTCGGACCTTGCCGAACCGGGGCATCGAGGGACTTGGCAGGTTCGGCAGGAACATCTTCCTCGTTGGAGTTGTTCCGACCCATGGCGCCACCGATCGCATTCTTCAAGCGACCTCGCAACGAAGCTCTTCGCGCTTCATCCTTGGTGATTTCACCATTTCCATCCAGATCGAGTAGCTTGAAGATAGCCGGTTGCTGCAATTCATCCGGCGTCACTCTCCCATCGCGATTGCTATCGAGTTGATCAAATCGCTTCTCGATCTCTTGCTGGGCGTAGATCCTTCTTACCAAGACAGAGGACACAAGTAAAACAGATAACACGGAAACGAAGAAGAGTAAAAATTTGCGTCTCATGGGAATACTCGAGAACGGGTTAGTAGAGGGCAAAAAAATGTGAGGGCAAAAAGATAAGACCGAGGATTTGGGAACGAACTTCTGCTAACTTACATTTTCTTGCCCTTCCATCTTTTTGCCCAAGTTGACGCAATGCCTATCACAACGTCGGTTCCCGTTAGGCACTGTTCCCAAGAAGAATTCGGCAACGTGGCTTACGAAGTTGTTCATCATGCGCTCGAGGTTCACACTGAGCTTGGCCGAATTTTCCACGAATCGATTTATCGCTCGACGTTGAATCAACTTTTTGGGAGACGTGCGATCCAAGAATTCGAAATTTGTTTGACTCATCGGGGATTCCGAAAGGAGCTTTATATCGATTTGCTCGTTGATCTTGGCTGTCCCTTTGAACTGAAGGCCGCTTCTTCCTTGATAGATGCTCATCAGAGTCAACTGATCCAATACTTGATGCTGACTGGGTTGTCGCATGGTAAGTTGATCAACTTTGGAGCAGAACGAGTCGAACATCGATTCGTAAACTGCCATGAAACGTCGGAGCATCGTCGCAACTTTCAAATTGATCGAATCGCTTGGAATGATTATGGACCGACAGATAGTCTTGAACAGATCGTGGTGCCACTTCTTCGAGATTGGGGGACTGGACTTTCTCGTTCGCTCTATCGGGAAGCCGTGATCGCACTTGCTGGCGGAGACGAACAGTGCAACCAGTTCACAGAAACATATTGGCAAGGTCAACGGACTGGTCGACAGCCAGTCAGTCTGATTAACCATGGAGTTGCTTTCGAGATTACCTGCAAGAAAAAAGATCTCGACCATTACGAATCGCACCTTCGCAGGTTCTTGTCCAACACTGACCTGCAGAGCATCTTGTGGGTTAATATCACTTCCGGGTCCCTTCGACTACAAAGAATCAAACGTGAATAGAGGCAAGAAGATTTGAGGGCACAAACATATTCCAAGTCCCGTTAGTATCATCTTTTTGCCCCAACATTTTTTTGCCTTTTTCACGCGACCACCTCTTCGTGAACATTGCCCTTTACGTCTGTTAGCCGCATATCGCGACCCGCATACGGAAAGGTTAGTTGTTCATGATCCAAGCCGAGTAAGTGTAATATGGTGGCGTGCCAATCGTGGATGTGCATCTTCTTGTCCACCGCTTCGTATCGGTATCGACCAACCCAAAAACTTCTTTGTTCGGAGCTTCGTCGAGACTCAGTCGACCATCGTTATCTTTGTCTGATGCTCGAAACCACGCAGGCGAATTCGACGCCACCTGCCCTCCAGCGTGGGGCATTGACATCATCGCTAACGAGAAGACAAGGAGACAACGAACGAAGAAAAGTACTTGGATAGACGTTTTCATTTCCTGCTCCATAGGTCAGATGACTCAAGCACGCCTTGGGCTCCTGGGCCAGTGAGCCAAGCTTTTGCTGTTTCGTTTTCGTTCAAAAAAGCATCCCAAAAGGCGGTGCTCAATGCCAAGATGGCGCGATGGTGATTTGGATTGCGTGGTTCTTTGTCGCCGGGCAGGGCACGGTCCGTGAAAGCCGAGTGTTCGGCTCGGTTGAGTACTAGCTCGAACTTGTCACCAGGGGATAGGGCGGGGAAGACGCGTCGGCGTGATTCTGGAGTTTGGGTTCCAACAGCCGCGGTATCGTGTGTTCCGGTCATCAACATCCAAGGAATCGAGACGCTCCCGAACGCTTGGTCTATGCTCCCTCGCTCCGGTGCGCTGGGACTCATGACAATCGCCGCAGTGATCCGTTTGTCGGTGAGTCTCTGACCCACAAGCGGGAACGACTGCCCCGAAACGGCTTGCGTCGTTTGGCCTCCGAACGAATGTCCTGACATTCCGACGTTTTTGGTGTCCATGCGACCATGGAGTGCATGATCGGGATCGCTGTTCCAGAGTTCCAACTGATCCAGCACGACCTTCACGTCTTGGGCTCGGAGCATGAAATTCTTCGTCGAAGCTGCCTCGCGCAATGCTGACATCCGAGACAACAGCGGTTGATCTTTCCAGACAGACTCGTCGCTACCTGGATGTTGCAGAAACACCGCCACATAACCTCGCGATGCCCAGTGTTTGCCGAGGTAAGCGGATCCAGCGCGCGAGCCACCCAGGCCGTGACTGAACAGCAGCACTGGGTACGGAGCACTCTTCGCATCGGCTTGCGAGGAAGGAAGATAACAGCGGATCGGTATTTCACGGCCTCGATTCGCGTCGAGGATCACCATGTCCAAGGTTTCTACAACAACGCTCGGACTTGTGCGGAGTGGATCGTATTCGTCACATACTCCCCGTTGCACGCAAAGTAAATGGACCAGTGTCGCGGACAATAGGGCGATCGTTCTCATAGTCAGTTTCATTCCGACTGGGTTTACGAGTGATAGCGAGCTGTCATTGGTAGGTCTTCGTCGATGTTACGATCCATCGTTCGGCGATCTTTCCGAACCACTCCAATACCATTTGATGTCGCTCGCCGATAGGAGTCGATTGCGTAAAGATGCGATAGGGCTCGGTCAAGTGACCTTGGGGGCTATAGGTGGCATCCTCAGCGAGCCGCGATTCGACGAGAGTAAAGGTGACGACGCAACGTTCTTCGTCCGGGAACTGACGTTCGAGAGTTAGCTTGCGAATCGCCTTGGACTCTCGGTCGACTTCGATGACTGCTCGTTTGAGGGGACGGCCGCGCCACAAAGGTCGTGGGACGGCGGTGATGACATCGGTTCCGGTTGGGCCGACGGTTCGATCGAGCCGACAGTACTTCAAGAAGCTATTGAGCAGCGTTTCCAGGTTCAACGTGTACAAATCGCCGATGTATCGAAGCGGTATTCCCATTTCGTCCGGCGCTACATAGACGGCGCGATCGGGTCCGAGCGTGATCCAGATGGAACCCTGCTGGTCGCGTCCCCAAGCCCAGCGACGATGGCCATTCATCGATACCCAGAACCGATCGCCTTGGGTCGATACACGAACGTCTCTCGGTAACTCAATTCTGTTGATCGGATCGTCGCCTCGTTCCACCTGAACAACATAGACACGCTCAATTGGTTCCGAATGTGTGTGCATGGCGGCTTCGACGATACGGTCAGCGCCTGCAAACACAGCCCGTTCGCCCTGGAATAGCCATGCGAAGACCAGGCCGACCACACTTGCTGCGGCGATCAATCCGCCTACGGCTCGCAGCAAAGTGCGCCGATTCGACCCGGCGGATCTTGGACGCTCTGTCTGCATAACAGTATTTTGAGCCTCGACCGATCGTGCGTTCGGTGTTTCGCTAACAAGATCGACTAACGCCGTCAACGATTCCTGGCCTAGCTCATCGCTTAGCATGGAGTCCAAAAGGAGTTGATCTGTGAATGACTCGCGAGCACCTGGATCCTGTTCGAGGATCTCTTGCAATTCGACGAATTCTTCGACGGAGAGCTCGTCATCGATCCACTTGGACAACAGCATATGAAAGCGAGACTTGTCGCTCATTTCGGCGTTCCTCCCAACTCGAGCTTGGATTCAATGCATGCAAGAAGGAAGAGCCGAACGCGATACAATGCTTGCCGCACGGAGCCTGCCGGGCGTCCTATGAGCTCTGCAATCGACTCGATCGCATGGCCGCTGGCGTAACGAAGATCCACCAACTGGCGCTGGGCGGGGGGCAATTGGTTCAGGCAGTTCTCCAAGGCCTCTCGTCGTTCAGACAGGCGAGAGATACGCTCCTCGGCCAGATCGGCCAACGAATTCATGAGCGTCTCGCTGAAGACCAATCGTTCTCGACCGTAGGTCCGGACATGATTCAGCGCCTTGAAGCGTGCGATTTGGCTTGCCCATGCCCAGAAGTCGGTTCCCGGCTCGAACGTGGACGCCTTCTCCCAGATCACGGCGTTGACTTCTTGAAGCACATCATCAACGTCTGAGGGTCGAACCAACAAGCACCGCACCAAGCCACGCAGCCGTGGCTGGTGTCTCGCGATCAGCTGAACAAGTTCCGAGTCACTGGGTGATTTCATGCGTCAGGCTCCAAGAAAGCAGATGTCGCTTCCATGGCCATTGTCACCCAGATTTCCCAAAAATAGGGAGACTTTCCGGCATTGATGGGTCACGATGGCTCAGCACGCCGAACCGGAGACCATCGAACAACGGCGGGAGGCGAGGGTTTGCTTCTCCTGCTTGTCAGGACATTACTCGCCGTCAGACAACGAATCAACGGTGACGAGTGCAATGGCTTTCGCGCCTGCATGCTACACGTGGTGCATCGATCGCGATAGGATGAATCAAAGTTTCGATTTTTCAACTTACTCCTGGTGTGTCATCGATGTCCCGTTTGGCGTCATGGTTGTCGCAGTACTCCATGCTATTGGTTTTGATGGCCCTTTGCGTCGGCTTCAGTATCGCCACGTTGACGGAGCAGCAGCCCAACGCCGCCGATGCAGCACGACAAATGGAACAAGAACTGGGGACAACCCCATGGTCGGAAGTTCTGGTTGTTTCCAGTTCCAGCCGGGAGGATATCGACTTTGCCGATGCGCTTAAGGAATTGGCTCTGCGGGGAGGGGTGACGTCGGAAGCTTGGCAGACGTCGCTGATTACAGGTACGCCTCAGGAAGCTCGCAGGGCCATCCAGACGCACGCATCTTCTCGACTGACGATCGTACAAAGTCCCGACACCAAGCCGTGGAAAATCTTCGAAGGGGTCGCTGAAAAGTTTCCCGATAAGACACTTCGTGTGATTGCTCCTCGATCCGTGATTGGATCCAACTTTCTCAAGTCCAAGAATCTGATCAACATCGTCAACCAAATCGTCGTCATCGCGATCCTGGCCGTTGGAATGACACTGGTGATCTTGACCGGTGGAATTGATCTTTCCGTTGGGAGTTTGATCGCCTTATCGGCAGTTATCTGTACCCTTTCGATTCGGAATTGGGGTGGAGGCGAGCAGGCGAGCGTCGGTGCCATGGTGGCGTGTGGCATGTTGGCCCTGCTCATTTGCGGCTTGTGCGGGCTGTTCAATGGAATGTTGATTGTTGGATTTCAAATGCCCCCTTTCATCGCAACGCTTGGAATGATGTTGATCGCGAGCGGCATCGCATTCCTCCTTTCGAATGGGCAGTCAATTGATGCCGTGCCTGAGAACTTTATTTGGCTTGGAAGAGGAGCTTGGCTAGGGATTCCAGTCGCTGTGATAATGATGCTGATACTGTATGCCGTGATGCAGTTTGTGATGAAACGTACGGTTTATGGGCGCACAATCTACGCAATTGGGGGAAATGCGGAGGCTGCCCGCTTGTGTGGCATCCGAGTTTCCCGTGTCGTTGCGACAACGTACGGACTGTGCGGACTCCTGGCGGGGCTAGGAGGACTGGTCATGGCGAGCCGCCTCAGGAGCGGAGATGCCAAGTACGGTACCATGTACGAACTGTATGTGATCGCCGCCGTGGTGGTGGGCGGAACGTCCCTTCGCGGCGGATATGGATCGATTTTTGGAACGTTGATTGGCGCTTTGATTATCGCCGTCATCGAGAACGGAATGAATCTCGTGCAGATCGAAAGTTACACACAGAAAGTAGTGTTCGGTGCTGTGATCCTTTTAGCAGTGCTTCTCGACCAGCGTTCCCGGACACGAGGTGCTTGATTGGACGTCAATCCCTACGTGCCACCTCAGCAGGTTCCAGAAGCACCTGCGGAACCATCCGACGTAGTGCGGGGCCCCGGCTTGCTTAGCTTCGAATGGACGGCTGTCCTTTTGTTCAACACCGTTGTGCCAACTCTCTTCGCCTGGAGCATGACGAGTTCGCAAGCCAAAATTGGATGCGCCATCGCAGTCGTTACTACGGCTGTCATCGGCTACCTTCTCTGTTGGCTGCAGCCTGGGATGATGCTGCTGTTCATCCGCGGGGGGACCTTGGTAGCCATTTCTCAAGTCTTCCCTGCCATTCAGGTCATGTGCGGTATCTTCGCCCTTCAGTCATTGATTCTTGTGGGCCTCATCCCCAATACGAGTTTTCCCGACATGCTCGACTCGACCTTGGCGGGATTCTTGGTAACTTTTCTATGCGGTTTCTATCTGCTTGCCGTCAGCCTCGGTGTTGGGAGCATATAGAGAATGCTGACACCTGCACGATGGTGGTTGATTCACAAGTCTCGCAAAAATCAGGACACATGACCTTAAACTACGCAATCATTGGAACGGGAGCCCTTGGAGGATTCTACGGAGGGCTCATGGCTCGAAGCGGGCTGGATGTCCATTTTCTGTTCCACTCGGACTTCGAGCATGTGGTGCAGCATGGTTTAAGGGTCGACAGCAAGCTCGGGGACTTTTATTTGCCAAAGGTTCAGGCGTACCGTGACGTGCGTGATATGCCTTCAGTTGACTGCGTCATTGTGGGCCTCAAAAGCACGCAGAACCATCTCCTCGCAACCCTCCTACCACCTCTCATGCGCGAAGACACCGTGGTGTTGGTCCTTCAAAATGGCTTGCATGTGGAGCAAGCAACGCGTGATGTCGTGGGCGAAGGGCGTGTTGCAGGGGGATGTTGCTTTCTCTGTTCCAACAAAGTCGGACCGGGGCATATACGGCACTTGGACTATGGCAGGATAGTTTTCGGTCCCTATCGAGGCTTGGATGATTCCGAGTCCGGGCCTCCCTCGGATCGGTTGCAAGCGATCCAACAGGATTTGGTGAACGCGGGAATCGATGGTCAACTGACCGACGATTTGACCACGGCTCGATGGCGCAAACTGATGTGGAACATCCCCTTCAATGGTCTGTCGGTTATCTTGAATGCGAGTACCGACGCCATCATGAAGGATCCTCATTCGCGGAATCTGGCTCGGCGCGTCAGCGAAGAAGTACGACAGACGGCTTGCAAATGTGGATCAGCCATCGAGCCGGAGTTCGTCGATTGGGTGGTGGACCATACCGATGAAATGGTTCCCTACGACAGCAGCATGCGATTGGATTTCAAGCAAGGCCGCCCTATCGAAGTCGAAGCGATCTACGGAAATGCCATGCGAGCCGCACTGCGACGAGGAGTTGAGACTCCGATTTTGACTTCGCTTTATCAGCAGCTTCACTTCTTGGCAGCCCACCGCCCTGCCCATCAAAAGGATGCGTGAAAACGTCGACCATCGACTGAGAAGGTAGCGCTACGCCAATCGACGTGTAGGTCCGCATCGGAGCCTGCAAACTCTCGAATCAAATTGCCGCGTCGTTGCGCAGGAGGATGTGATGGTGGAGTACGAGTTGCTTTGGAAATTGCTTCCTCGCCGACCAAGGGAGCAATCTGTACCAATTCGGCCAGCTTTCGGTAGTAGCCTGAGCTGGATAACTCGTGATACCGGATATCGATCTTTTTGCGCACCGGCCAAGGGGTGGCTGGATCCAACTGAAGGATCAACCAAAGTTTACTGATCCAATCCAACCGACCAACGAGCGTCCTTGGGATGATCTGATGTTGGGTCGGTTTGGATGCTAATTGGTTCAGCGTGGACTGCCAATTCTCGGCAATCTCCCACGCCTCCGGTGGGACATCGCGGCGGCTCTCGAGGTAGCGTTTGAGACGTTTCGCATACCATCGTTGAAGATCCAATGCCGAATGTTCCAGTTTGTGCCGATCAGGAACGGTCCTTACCAACGTCCAGTCTCTTGCCAACCGGTTGATCGCATCTACGGGATTGGATAAACGCGGTGCACCGCGAGCATCTCCGGACTCGACTAAGTCAAGAATGAGGGATGTCGTACCGAACCGCAAATGCTGCGACCACTGGCACATTCCGGAATCACCGATCGCGATCTCGATCCTCTGTCGCCATCGAAACAAACGACGATAACGAGTCAACGACCAAAACGGACCTGCGATCAGGTCACGCAGCAATGCATCGCAACGGAAGATTGGCCTTGAATCACCATAGCTGCCAAAACCGATGACTCGGTTGATCATCGATGCGCGTTGACTGATCCAGAATCGCCCATCCTCATCCACGTGGCCCGCTCCATCCAGAATGCAACGCGTCGCAAGGAACGAAGTCAGTTCCTTGCGCTGACGACGCAGGGCAACCAGCCGGATCAAACCGAGGAATGCAATGACAATGGGACCATGCAGGATCCTCAATCCCGACGCGGTAATGCGGATTCCCCAAAGCGACGGTTTCTGCCCTGAATCTCGAAGCATCCTGCTCCTTGCATGAGCGACTCCAGACACCGTTGCAATCCATGATATCGCAAGGGCACGATAAAGAAGGACAACAGGTAGGAGAATGAGAAGACCCAGCCACCAAATGAGCATGCCCTTCCATTGAGCGATTTGCATGTCGTATGATTCATGTTGCCCTAACGTGTGCCCTTGCGAATCCATGTTGGCTTTGATGAAGGACCATTGGCTTGGATCATGATCTTCGGCAAAGGCGCCCTCGAGCAGCTTTTCATTGGACAGCGAATAAAGAACAAGATCTTTTGGGCTAGTGCACTCAGGCGTCGCGATCTCGAAGAGGGCGGATCGTAGATCAGGATCTCCGGCGGGTTCGAGCGAGACCGATGATCCGTTCGCGACGAAACGGGTTGTGGTGGCTAGGAGCCAGCGGTACGCGTTCGAGCAAGCGATCAACGAGTCGATGAAAGTCGGCGAGCGCATCGAATTCAACTTCGATGGGCTTCCTCAAGAAAAACTCGGTCTCTAGCCCGATCTGACGGTGGAGTAATTGCGGATTATTCCCCCGAGTGCTCCGCGGCGCTCTCGTCCAAAAACTCGCGTGTTTCCGACTGAGAATCTTGATCAACGATCCGAACCCATTCGCTCACTGCGTCCTCGAAGTCCACCATCATCGGCAAGACCGGCTCCGATAACCCGAATGCTTCCGACTTTTCCGCCGCGTTGTCTTGTGGCATCGTTCCCCCCGTCAGCCCATTCTATACTGCCGACGCCCTGCAGCCAACATTTTGACGAAATACGGCTCAATGAACGTAGTGGAAGTTGTTAGACTGCCTCATGATCCATGATCGTTTACGATATCGATCACATGAGTCCGGTCCGTTGAGTTGTATTGCGGTTACCTCGGGGGAGCAAATGCCACCACTGTTCAAGAAGCTGAATCTTGGAACCTGCGATACAATCCTTGTCCTCAATGCGCCGGATTCATTCGAGGCTGAGCTATCTCAGCTCGAAGGAATCCGCGTACTCCGAAAGGCAACCGCCAAAACCAAAACATCGTTCGCCATTGGCTTTGCAATGACTCAGTCGGAATGCGATCGCGTCTCGTCGACGATCGCAGCAGCCACGCAGGGGGACTCCGTGGTCTGGATCGCGTATCCAAAAGGTTCATCGAAGAAGTATCGTTGCGAGTTCAATCGCGATACCGGCTGGACCGTACTCGGAGACGCTGGCTTTGAACCAGTGCGACAAGTTGCCATCGACGAGGACTGGTCTGCATTACGCTTCCGGCGCGTGGAACACATACGATCCTTGACCAGAAAACGCTCGATGGCCATCTCTACGGAGGGCAAACGCCGAACCAAGCAGTGAGCCCGATCCACGATCGACTCGACTCAGTCTTCTCGAAAGTCTGACCAGCGGATGCCCAGCTTGCGCATCTTTGCGCGAAGCGTGTGAGGGTTGATTCGAAGCGTCTCAGCCGCCCCCCGCTTGCCTTCGATCTGTCCGCGACTGGCCATCAAGGCTCGCTCGATGTGCTTCTTCATCGATTCATTAAGGGACTCGATGCGGTTGGTATCGGCTGTTGATGCGGGTGGTGGTTCCTGCGGGACACTCAACGCATGGGACTCAGGAATGACTTCATAGAAAGTTGGTTCGTCACTCTCAGGAGTGGGCTGATAGCGTTGTCCAAACCCAATCCCCAAAGCGGTGGTTATGTCCAGCTTGGATCCCCTCCCAAGAATGACTGCTCGATCGATGACGGCCTGAAGCTCACGTATGTTGCCAGGCCAGTGATACTCGATCAACCGATCGATGTCGCTGATGCTCGGCTCGACATAGGGGATTCCAAAGTTCAAGGATGCTTTGCGAGCAAAGTGGCGCGTTAACTCCGGGATGTCCTCGGTTCGCTCGCACAGTCTCGGGAGAAGGATCGGAAAGACATTGATCCGGTACCAGAGGTCTTCGCGGAAAGTGCGCTGATGAACCATCGTCGCCAAATCGCGGTGAGTGGCGGCAACGATCCGAACGTCGACGTGCAACGTATCTTGCCCACCTACTCGTTCGATCTGCCTCTCTTGAAGAACTCGCAGCAAACGCACCTGCGCCGCCAATGGAAGCTCACCGATTTCATCCAAGAACAAGGTCCCGCCATGCGCTCGCTCAAACCATCCTTTGCGCTGATCCGAGGCTCCGGTAAAGCTCCCTCGTTCATGACCGAACAGTTGCGAATCGATCAACTCAGGCGGAATCGCACCGCAATTAACTCTCAAGAAAGGGGAACGTAAACGCGTAGAACGTGTGTGAATCGCTCGCGCGACGACTTCTTTGCCGGTTCCCGTATCACCCAGAATCAATACGGGCATGTCCGACGCCGCGACCAATTGGACTCGCTCCATCACGGCACGAAGCCCTGATTCCGCTCCCACAACATGCTCTTTAACAGAGATTCGATCGGAACGCTCGGATCCATCCGGCGCCATGACCTCGCGCTTGAAAGCTGGAACGATCCGCATGGAATTCGCAAGAGCCAAGCCGAAGGGCCCCGCCCACGCCCGCACAGAGCTTTCACGCTCCGACTGCAAGCTCCGTCCGAGATCCAGCTCGAAAAGAACAGCTCCTCTTGTCGCGGCATTGTCAAGCTCGCTGTCCAAACAGATCGGTAGGGCCATCGCCTCTCCAGCGATCGATTCTGGCGCCAGCCACGCCAGTTTGCCCGATCGACGCGGACTGCTCTGACGCAGCAACTCACCCGACTCCGTCCACTTGGAAAGCTCTTGCCAGCGAGCTTCTGTGCAGCCGATCGGCTTTCGGTCAAGCAAGAATCCAGGTGCGCCAGCCGCTCCAACCACCGAAACCACTTTCGATGCCGAATCCAAGACGAAAACCATCAAGGATCGAATCGGTAAATCAGAACGCACGCAACGGAGTAATTCCCCGACCAGCGTATCGTCGCACGGCCGGAATGCCGCTAGCTCCCACCCTTTGAGCAAGCTCTGCTCCATCGACTCGCTTTGCATCCGGCTTCCATCCCCCCCAAACTGGTTCCCACGCACCCGTGCCTTCGCCAGGTACGCGAATATCGTACCGTAAGATTTGCACGTTCGTACCATCATATATCACGGCTTCCTGGCAAATGTGATAGCGTGCCCAGCAAATATACTGGACTTAGAGCGTCGGACGGCAGATTGCAGGCAATCCTGCATCCCCATTCTTGCTGGAGCGGCTTGCAAAAGCCTGGCGTACTCGCTGCAAGCGGACTTGGTCGTCCGTTTGGTCCGGGAATTGCGATAGGGGGTTTGCTCCATCCTGGAAGCGTGCCTGTAGCTTGCGGACGGATGTTTTGCGGCGAGATCAACCTAGAAGGTAACAGGGAGGTACATCATGACGAGGCGCTGCAGGAGTGAGCATTATGCTTGGTCTGGTTGGATGGTGCTGTTGCTCGCGGGCTGCGGTCCAACGGCTGACGGACCAAGGGACAATTCCCTCGAAAAGGTGACGTTGCTCAACGTCTCGTACGATCCGACGCGAGAACTGTACACCGAGGTCAATGCAAGCTTTGCCGAGTTGTGGAAGCGAGAGCGAGGCCAGGAAGTCGAGATCGATCAGTCGCACGGTGGCTCGGGGAAACAAGCTCGTGCGGTGACCGAAGGGTTAGCAGCCGACGTGGTCTCCCTGGCCTTGTCGGGCGATATCGACATGATTGCCAAGAAGTCGCAACTGCTGGTGGAGGATTGGCAGACCAAGTTTCCGAACAACAGTTCGCCGTACACGTCGACTATTGTCTTTTTGGTCAGGAAGGGAAATCCAAAGCACATTCAGGATTGGCCCGATTTGGTGAAGGATGGGGTCGAAGTCATTACCGCCAACCCCAAGACCGGTGGGGGCGCGCGTTGGAACTATCTTGCAGCATGGGGATTTGCTTTGCATCGTGAGCTTGGTGATCTCAAACGCGTTCGCGATCCATCGCAGGCCGATGCCGTAGAAGCGGCGAACGCCAAAGCCAAGGAATTCTTGCGGCAGATTTATCAGCGAGTCCCGGTCCTCGATGCGTCCGCTCGCGCTGCAACGAATACGTTTATTCAGCGCCAAATCGGCGATGTGCTGTTGGCATGGGAGAACGAAGCGTTCCTCGCGATTCGTGAGCTCGGGACGGGGGATGTTGAGATCGTCGTTCCCAGTCGGAGCATCTTGGCCGAACCACCGGTCGCCGTCGTCACGCGAAACACCGAGAAGCATGGGACGACCGAAGTTGCTAAGGCCTACATCGATTTCCTCTATACCGATGCAGGGCAGCGCATTATCGCCAAGCACTATTACCGCCCTCGCAACACGGCTTCTGTCGACCCGGAACAGTTATCTCAGTTCGCCAAGCTGGAGCTGTTTGAATTGACCGACCTTGTGTCGGGTTGGGAGGAAGCCCAGGAAGTTCACTTCAAAGACCGAACCGGATTGTTCGATCAGATCTATCAGGCTGAGTGAGATGCCTCGAAAACTCAATCGCACTCGCCGCTTGCCAGGCTTTGGGCTGACTCTCGGGTTCACGATCTTCTATCTGACGATCGTTGTCCTGGTGCCGATTCTGGCATTGTTGATGAAGTCCCTAACGATGGGTTGGGATGAATTTCTGGCTACGATGACCAACCCTCGCGTTCTGGTTTCCATCCGATTGACGTTCGGTGCGGCATTGATCGCATCGTTGGCCAATCTGTTGTTCGGTTCCATCGCCGCGTGGTCGTTGGTTCGATATCGATTCCCGGGGAGCACCATCCTCGATGGCCTTGTCGATCTTCCGTTTGCAATGCCCACGGCCGTATCGGGCATCGCGCTCATGGCGTTGTTCGGTCCCAATGGTCCAATCGGAAGTGCCCTCTTGCCATGGGGAATCAAAACGGCCATCTCGCCACTCGGCATCATCATCGCAATGATATTCATCGGATTTCCCTTTGTGGTCCGAACGCTGCAACCCGCGATCGAGGATCTGGATCTCGAGATGGAGCAAGCAGCGGCGAGTTTGGGTGCAACCCGATTTCAGACCTTCACTCGCGTGATCGTCCCCAGTCTGCTTCCGGCAGCAATCACCGGCTTTACTTTGTCGTTCGCGCGTTCGTTGGGGGAGTATGGGAGCGTCGTATTCATTGCAGGCAACCTGCCGATGAAAACTGAGATCGCGTCCTTTCTTATCTCAGCTCGGATCGATGAAAATGACATTGCGGGTGCCTCCGCCATTGCCATGGTCTTGCTGGTTTCGACCCTTGCAATACTCATGATCATCCAAGGCATTCAGTGGATTACCGGTCGGCGTACCGGCCGGGTGGGGGGCTGAGCGAGATGCGATCATCGATCAACAAAAACTCGGTCTCAGATCCATGGTGGGTACGCGGGATCTTGATTGGCACGACCCTTGCCTTCATGGGGTTGAT
>JALOQW010000117.1 GCA_025459275.1 Pirellula sp. | reverse complement strand
CCCTTGAGATCCAGATTTGGCCGATAGGTGTAATGGCGCTCACCCACGCGCTCCATCGGTGCGGAAAGAAGGGCGCCAAGGCTGTGGCGGATCATCCCTTTCAGGGCACTGCCGGGGATCACCACTCGTCCATCCGGTAGCCGGAGAGGTTCAGCAATCTGCTTGCCAGGTTTCAGATTTTCAAAGCCCCACTGCTTCAGTAAATCAGGATTAGCCAAGAATTCGCTGTCCGCCTTGCCATCTTTTCTGACTGGGTAGCGTGCGTTGCCAGGCAAAAGAGGCGTGAGGGCTGTCAATGTGCAACGGAGTTCACCCGAGAGCAATTCACTATTATCAACTCCCAGATCAGGACAGGACCCATCGTGCCAGACTGGCTTGTCGGTGATGGCGGATTCGACATCGATGGGCACGAAACCATAAGGGAGTAAGGGGGTTTGGGGGCCGCTCAAATCTCCATCGTTCGACTTCGTATTTCGGGCCGAAGTCACATAAATGCGGTCATCCACGATGACGGGCGAGGACCACCCCAATCCCCGAGTTGGCGTATACCACACCACGTTCTTTTCTTCGCTCCAGGTGATGGGTGCATCTGCGGCAGTTACGGTTCCATTCTGATTCGGCCCTCGAAACTCGGGCCAATCTGCCGCGCCGGCGGCCACCGGAGGCAAAGCGATGCCCAAGCTCAAGGCCAACGCAAATGCGGCCCGCCCTATGGCGACCGAGTCCGAGTACAATGAGCGGCTCCAATGAAAAGTTCTTGTTGAAACCGGGGAAGTGAATCGCATGCGGATGTCTGCTCGCTTTGGAAATAAGGGTTACTTTGGCTGGCTCGTTGGGATATTGAGTTGCATTTCGTGCGTCCCAGCCTTGGCCCAAGGGGACAAGGGCCACGAGGATAGGGACCGTTGGGTCACGGAAAACCCGGACGACAAAGTCGAACTGGTGTCGGACCAATTCCAGTTTACCGAGGGGCCAACCGTCGACGGGGAGGGGAACGTCTTTTTTACCGATCAACCCAACAATCGCATTGTTTTGTGGAAAACCGATGGTACCGTCTCCGATTTTCTCCAACCCTCCGGCCGAAGCAATGGGATGTATTTTGCCCCAGACGGCCTGCTGATCGCCTGCGCGGACGAAGCCAATCAGATGTGGGAAATCAGCGCAGATGGTACCCACAAGGTGCTGTTTGAAGGGTTCGAGGGCAAGCGACTCAATGGCCCCAACGATGTCTGGGTCGACACCAACGGAACGATCTACTTCACCGATCCCTACTATCAGCGTCCTTGGTGGCAGCACAAGAAGTCGGAACAAAAGAAGCAGTCTGTCTACAAAGTCGACCGCAGTGGCTCGAACATCATCTGTGTGGATGACGCGCTGGTGCAGCCCAATGGGATTATCGGCGATGCGAAGAGGCGAGTCTTGTTCGTCGCAGACATCGGTGACAAGAAGACGTACAAGTACAACATCGCTAGCGACGGTAGCCTGCTCGACCGGCAGCTATTCTGCCGCCGCGGTTCGGATGGCATGACCTTGGACGATCAAGGTCACTTGTACTTGACCGGATCCGAGGGCGTATACGTCTACAATGCATCTGGGGATCACGTGCAAACGATTCGTGTCCCGGAATCGTGGACGGCCAACGTCTGCTTGGGGGGAAAAGACCGCCGAACGTTGTTCATCACCGCATCGGATTCGATTTACACGATCCGAGTGAAGCATCCCGGAATCGGATCTAAGTAACCAGTTGCCGCAGCCACCTTCGACGCGTTAGGCGTGCTGCAAGATCCCAGAACGCAGGCTTTGAAGCAGATCCATGGCGTGCTTGATCTCCGCCTTTTGCCGCTCTGGATCTTGCGGGATCTCCCGTTCAATCGTGAGGGGGCCCGAGTACCCGATTTCTTTGAGAGTGGCCAGATACATCGGGATGTCCACTTGCCCTTTGCCGAGTGGCACCTCGGCGCCCCAAGTGACTCCAGGTTGATCGCTCCACGTAGCATCTTTGCAATGCACACTGCGTACGAACTTGCCCACTTTGCGAAGAGCTTCAATCGGTTCCCCCGTTCCGTACAGGATCATGTTGGCGGGATCGAAGTTAATGAACAGGTTGGGGCGCTGAGTATCGCTGATGAATTGCAGTAAAGCGTCCGCGGTTTCCTGGCCTGTTTCGAGGTGGACTGCTTGCTCGTTCTTGGCTGCGTGGTCGCACAAATTGCGGGTGACTTCCACGATATCCTGATATTCTTTGGATTTAGTGTCGTGAGGGACCACGCCCAAATGCAAACCGACGACGTCGCATCCGAGGATGCGTGCAAAGTCGGCGATTTCCTTCATTTCGATCAATCGAGCGGCTCGCGTTTCGGGTGGGACGAGGCCGATCGTCTTTTCCACCGTTGGAATGTCGGCGTAACTCTCTCCTTCAAAACCACCAAAGACGCAAGTCAATTCGATCTGATAGGCTTCCAAGCGTTTCAAGAAGGCTTCAGCGGCGGAAGGAGTTCGGCCCGCTGCATGCGGTGCGTGCAGTTGGATGGAAGGAATCCCAAGCTCTTTGGCGACATCCAAGTGAACTCCTAAACCAGCATCGATACTTGTAAAGACACCAATCGACCATGGGGCAAGTGTCATCGGCAAAGCCTTTCAAACGATAAACTCAATCGGCGGGAGGGACAGGTGAACTGTGTGAGGCTGGTTGTAATCAGAGCATTCGCGATCGAGCCATCGCGTCTTCTGCCATACGGATGAATCGATGATCGCCCGTTCCTGCATAGGCTCGTTGGTAGGTCAGGCTGAGGAGTGAAAAATTGATCGCTTCGGTCGGTTCCAGCTCGCAAGCTTTCTCCGCGTGCGCGACCGCTTCTTCATGCCGTCCGAGGTTGGTGTAGATCCTGGCCAAGGTCATGTGGGACAGGACATGCGAAGGATCCTCTTGCAACACCTCGCACAGAATCGTCGCTGCCTCCTCGGGCTTGCCGGTGTTCTTGAGCCGTTCGGCTTCGTTGTATCGTTCCAGGAGGGTGGACATATTCAAACTTCTAGGAGGAAGGCGGGATGCACGAGGCAACAAAATCGCAGGAATTGTAACGCTAGGTGAAGGGCTGCAAAAGCTCCTAAAGGGGCGATCTGCACCTGGAACTCCATCTCCGTTAGCGATTTTTCGGGATCCTGTTAAGCTGTGCCGATGGGGAGAACCGTTGGGGCGACGGTCGGAATCTCGTCGACCCCTCCGTCCAAGGATTCCTCCGAAAGAACAATTTACGCCAATTTGTAGAGCTAACGAGGTGTTACGTGGAGATATGGCCTGCCATCGATTTGCTTGGCGGACGGTGTGTGCGGCTGCAGCAAGGGGATTATTCGCGGGACACCGTCTTCAGTGATGACCCGGCTTCGGTCGCCGCACGTTGGTTTTCCGAGGGGGCTCAATTCCTGCATTGTGTCGATCTGGATGGAGCCAAGCGTGGGGAACTCGTCAACATGCCAGCCATCCGATCGATTGTTCAGGCCGCCGCTGGCAAGCCTGTGCAGCTCGGCGGGGGGGTTCGGAATGAAGAGACCATCCAGCGACTCTTGGACATGGGGTTGTCGCGACTCGTAGTCGGAACTGCCGCGCTCAAGGCCCCCGATTGGTTTGCTGAAATGTGTCGCAAGTATCCTAAGCAACTGGTGTTAGGGGTCGATGCCCGGAATGGCATGGTGGCCACCGAAGGCTGGTTGGAAACCTCAGAAACCTCGGCCATTTCGCTCATCGCCGAAGTCGGTCAGAGAACCACCGAATGCGCGGCTGTGGTTTACACCGATATCGCCCGTGATGGAATGCTCGAAGGCCCCAATTTTCATGAGCTTGAACGGGTGCAAGAGGCCAGCCCGATTCCTGTGATCGCCTCGGGCGGCATCACAACGCTCGACGATATCCGTGAATTGGTACGGAGAAAGACCCACGGAGCCATCATCGGCCGATCCCTTTATGAGGGTCGTATCGATTTGAAGCAGGTGCTGGAGCTGTCCTCCATTAGCTAAGCCTATAGCGGCCTACATCTCTCGCAGGATTCCAGCAGCTACCCTTGTGACACGGGAATCTTACGGGTTACACTTACGACAGAGGACGGCATGGTTGGGCCATGTGTCCGAGGGGAGTGCGAGCAATGCACAGGCGGTCCCGCGTTTTATCCCTATATGCATACCAGTGAGCGGTCTGGTCTGCAGACAGTCTGGAGTTTGAGGAATGAAGAAAGTTGAAGCCGTTGTTCGCCACTTCAAGTTGGAAGACGTCAAGAATGCCCTGACTGAGAAAGGGGTTCACGGAATGACGGTCAGTGAAGTGCGGGGATATGGACGCCAGAAAGGGCACACCGAGATCTATCGCGGCACGGAGTACGCTGTTGACTTTGTTCCCAAAGTCAAAATAGAAGTCGTTTGCGCTGACTCAGCCCTACAGACCGTGATCGATACGATCGTGGCTACGGCTCAGACCGGGCAGATTGGCGATGGAAAGATTTTCGTTTCCAATCTCGAGAATGCAGTACGAATTCGAACGGGCGAAAAAGGAGATGACGCGCTGTAATTCCGCTTAGCGCGTACAAAGCCGGACTTGTCTTCTCTCCATCCTCAAGTCATCGAAGCGCGCACTCAGTTAGCTGAGGCGCGCATCAAGGCAGCCAATCTACATGCTTCCGGAGCAACGGGGCCTCAGGTTTGTTTTGCCTGGGCCGATTCCGTCGATGCCATCATCCAACGCTTGATCCTGGCTGCGTGTGATGGGAGCGGTATCGACCCGTCACGTTTCGCTTTCATCGCTCTGGGTGGCTATGGCCGACGCGATCTTGCCCCCTACTCCGATATCGATTTGATGCTGCTGCATCGCGGACTGACCGAGCGCGAGCTGGCCCCAATCGCTCGAAAAGTCTCGCAAATGATCGTCGATGCCGGATTCCAACTCGGCTTCTCCGTGCGTACCCCTTTCCAATGCCGACAGATCGCATGGGCGGACGCGACCATCTTAACGTCGCTGGTCGAGATGCGTTTCATTCATGGTTCAGAGTCCCTCTATGCCAGCTTCGAACACTCGCTAAGAACCGGCGTCAAATGGCGGTGGCGATCGCTGGCGGCGATGATCGAGAAAGAACGTTTTGACGAACGGCAAAAATACGGTGAAACCGAATTCCTATTGCATCCGAACGTCAAACGCTCGCGTGGCTGCCTGCGCGATGTGCAAATCGTTCGATGGATCGGTTACGTTTGCTTTGGAGAGAAGAGCCCCGAGCAGCTTGTCGACATGGGGTTGTTGGCCACCGAAGACTACCAGGCCATTCGAGACGGTTATCAGTTCTTGCTACTGCTCCGTAACCAACTTCATTTCATGGCTGGTCGCACTCAAGATGTCCTCGATCGATCCAAGCAAGTCGAATTGGCAAAGTGGATGGGATTCCAAGGAACCGATGGAGTCCTGCCGGTCGAAGCGTTCATGCAGAAGTTCTTCGAGACAACGAGCGAAGTTCGGTACAGTTCAGCCAACTTTGTCGGTATGGCTCGTTCACGACTCACCCCTTTTGGATTCCTTGTCCGGTTCCTGTGTGTCCCGGTCGGAAAGTATCTGCGATTGGGGCTGAAGGAGGTCTGGGCCACACGCAATGGGCTTCAACGACTGCAGTCGGATCCAGCCAAGGTTCTGGAATTGATGCAAGTTGCCAATCATTACAATCGCCGCATCGAACACCGAACGTGGCGCACTATCCGCCAAGGTATGTTGCGTCGTCCCGAGAGCCCCGTCGGAAGTGAAGCCATCGAACGCTTTCTGCGATTGATCAGCGAGCCAGGGCGACTTGGCGAAATTCTGCGCCGACTGCATGAACTTCGAGTCTTGGAGCAGATCATTCCTGCGATGCGTCACGCGCGATCGTTGCTCCAATTCAACGAATATCACAAGTATACCGTCGACGCGCACTGCATTCGGAGTGTCGAGTGCGCAGGGGCCTTCGCTCGTCGATCCGATTTTCTCGGCGCCCTCTACCGCGGACTCAAAAGCAAAATGATCCTGCACTTGAGTCTGTTGCTGCACGACCTTGGAAAAGGATTTACCGAGGATCACAGTGAAGTCGGCAAAGTCATCGCAGAGGAGACGTCGGAGAAACTCAAACTGTCCGATCCAGATCGCGAGTTGGTCGTTTTTCTAGTCCATCAACATCTGCTGATGACGCATACCGCATTTCGATACGATCTCACCCAGAAATCGACCATCATTCGATTCGCGCAACAAGTTGGTTCGCTGGAGCGATTGAAGCTGCTGACGTTGATGTCTTGTGCAGATTTAGACGCTGTGGGTCCCGGTGCACTCAATGACTGGAAACTCAAACTCATCAACGAACTCTATGTCGCAACCGAATCGCAACTGCGAACCGGCAATGTTCCGGATCGAGAGTCCGAGCATCATGCGACACTCCGTTCGGCCGTCTTAGCGCAACGGACGGCATTGGAACGAGAAGATCCATGGTGGTCCGACCAGATCTCTGCGATACCAACGAACTATCTCACCCAACTTCGCCCCAAGGATCTTGCCGACGAGCTGCGACGAATTCAACACTTATCAAGCAATAAGCCTGCTGACGCGTGGGCGACCTACCATGCGGACCAGAACGCGACCGAGTACGTGGTCGCGGTCCATCCCGATCGTTCGTCGGGTCTGTTTCATCGCGTGACGGGCGCGTTGACCAGCAAAGGGGTCAGCATCCTTTCAGCAGATATCCACACTCAGCCTGGCACCATCGCCTGGGATCGATTCGTTGTCGAGGATTTGGATTACGGTGGTCAGCCGCCACAACAGCGATTGGACGAAGTTTGCCGATCGATCGTCTCAGCGATCGCCAGCGAAGACAACAACCCTCCCAGCTTTCGCCGAACATGGAAGAGCAAGAGCACCACGGACGCCACCGTGGCCAGGACCCAGCCGACACAGATCCGATTCGACAACAGCACCTCCGAGGACTTCACAATCATTACTGTCTTCGCCTACGATCGTACCGGGCTGCTTTACGATATCTCGAAGACCCTGTTCGATTTGCGACTGGACCTTCAAGTTGCCAAAGTCAGCACACACCTCGATCAAGTGGTCGACGTGTTTTACGTTGCCGACTTCGATGGCAAGAAAGTCACCGAACCAACCCGGCTGTATACCCTCCGGCAAACACTATTGCGCGCCATCGAAAAACAGCAAGTCAACTAATCTTCACACTTCCCCCGTATCCACCATCGCCGTAGCCATGGCCGCGGAGGCCGTGGATGGATGCGCGGTCTACCGTCTGGTGACGGTAGCTACGGTAGGAAGTATGAAGGGGGAAGTGTGAAGTGTGAAAGAAGCGGAGGGAGTTGGCAGTACGGAGATGGCGATTGGCCGTGGTTGGTCGTAGCCATGGCCGCGGAGGCCGTGGATGAGCGCGCGGTCTACCGTCTGGTGAAGGTAGCTACGGCAGGAAGTGTGAAGGGGGACGCGTGAAGTGTGAAAGGAGCGGAGGGAGTTGGCAGTATGCAGTACAGAGTTGGCGGTTGGCCGTGGTTGGTCGTAGCCATGGCCGCGGAGGCCGTGGATGGATGCGCGGTCTACCGTCTGGTGACGGTAGCTACGGTAGGAAGTGTGAAGTGTGAAGTGTGAAGAGTGAAGTGTGAAGTAGGAGTGGGGTGAGGTGTTATTGAATGGATTGTTTCAGGAGCACGACGCAGGTTGCGGTGGCCAGCTCGCCTCGGCCGATGGCACCTACCCCTTCGCCGGTCTTTCCTTTGAGGCTGATCTGCGAGACGTCAACCTGAAGTACATCTGCTATCCTTTGCCGCATCGCAGATTTGTGTGGCGAAATCTTGGGCCGTTCCAGTTGGATCACTGCATCGAGATTGATGATCTCCCACCCGTGGTCTCGTACCGTCTTCATCGCAATGGCGAGCATCTCGCTCGAGTCCCGTCCCCGATTCTCTTCAGACGTGTTCGGGAAAATCTCACCGATGTCCGGCAATCCCGCTCCGCTCAAGAGCGCATCGGTGATCGCATGCAGCAGTACATCCGCGTCGGAATGGCCAACGAAGTGCTTGCCCTCATCGATCACGCATCCGCCGAGCACGAGATTGCCACCGTACGCAATGCGATGGGAGTCGAAACCCAAGCCGACGCGTTGGTTCACTTGACACCTGCCGGATCAAAGTACGCTGGCTCCTTCCCCGGCTTCCACTTGATGTTGCAGCCGATGCTCGGTCGCTGCTCGGCTGGAATCGATTCGCCCCGCAATACCAAATCGAGCGCATGACGCAGGTCTTGGCCATTCAATGGCTTGCCATTGCCCGGCCGCGAGTCATCAAGTTGCCCGCGATAAACAAGCTTCCTCGACGCATCGAACACGTAGAAGTCAGGCGTGCAAGCCGCATGATAGGCGTGGGCCACCTCTTGAGTTGCATCGTACAAGTAAGGAAACGGATACCCCTGCTGTGCCGCTTCTTGCTTCATCATTTCAGGAGCGTCGTCCGGATACTTGTCGATGTCATTGGAGCTGATCGCCACAAAACGAATCCCCTTCGATTCGTAGTCGTTCGCAACTCGGACCAGCTCGGGAGCCACATGCTTCACGAACGGACAGTGATTGCAAATATACATCACCACCAGCCCTTTCCCTGTGGAAATCTCCGACAGAGACACATTCTTGCCATCGATATTGGGCAAACAAAACTCAGGTGCTTGTGTGCCGAGGGGCAGCATGGTGCTTGCGGTCTTGACCATGGATGGATCCTTTCTGGTGGGAAGCTTGAAATCGGTACCGAGCACCGACATTCTTCGGGACAGTATACCCACCGTCGGCTCATCGCAACACCGTTCATCGAACCGACCTAATGTAGTGGATCTTGCCAAAGATCCTTGAGATGCCGTGGATCTTGCCAAAGATCCTTGAGCGCCGAGAAGTTTGGCAACTTCCACTACGTTCGTTTAACGGTATTGCTGTTAAACGCGGCCAATCGTTGAACCGCATTGTGGCTACGCCGCGTTGTGCAAGGTAAACTGACGGATCTCCCGCCATCCTCCTCTCCCTCAAGAAAATCTCGCGAGCGTGTCGATTATGCCATGCATCCCTCTGCGAACACGAACTACGTTGATGAAACGACCGAACTATCGCATGCTTTTCAGCGGGTTGCTCAGTGCTCTTTGGGTATTGATCCTATTCCTTCATGCTTCCGCAGACGAAGCTGCTGACAACAAGGGGCCCATCCTCCATCTCGACGCACAGCAACTGAACTCAAAGTTATCCGAGCGAAACCAAAAACCTCTTTCCGACGGCGAGCCGGTCGTGATGTGGCCTGGGGGAGTTGGAGATGGACAGGTCGATTTTCTCGGAGACAGCCAGGCAGCTTGTCCGACCTTCAAACGAATCGGCGATCACACTGTCGTTCGATTCGATGGTGTTGATGACGCCATGCGATGCGTTCCTTCTTGGGATTCGTTGAAACAATGCACCCTGTGGCTGGTCGTCGCGCCTCATGAAAACCCCGGTGAGTTTGAAGGTCTGTTGTCGACCAATGCAGCGGGAGAACGAGACTACGTGTCCGGGATCAATGTCGATCTCGGCCCCGGCCCGAGCCGGAAGTTTGACTTCCTCAATGTCGAAGGAAAAGGCTTCTCGGGCGCACAGGATTTACTCGATCTAGAGTACCCATTTGCTACACTTCATGTCATTCAAGTGATCGTTGACTCAGAGGCACAACGGGTCTCCGTCTTTGTTGACGGGCGATTAGCAGGGAACCGCCCCATGCAATCGGACTCGATCTCTGTGCAAGAGTGGACACTGGGTGCACGCTACTACACCAACGGCCCAGGCGCCCAGCAGATTCGCGGCCCATTTCGAGGCGATATCGCGGAAGTGGTGGTTTATGACCGCGTCATGAGCGATGCAGAATCAATCACCCTCCACGACGCACTGAAATCGAAGTACGCAGACTTAGCCGCTGCCCTTCCAGCGAGCATTCCACAAGATGTAGCGTGGGATCCGCTCACTCCTTTTGAGAATCCTCCTTCGGTGCAGATGTTGGTTCCAGGCTTTCAAGTGGAACGGATTCCGGTGCAACTGACGAACGTCAATAACGTTCGATATCGGCCAGACGGTGCTTTGGTCACCCTTGGGTACAACGGTGATATTCAGATCCTGCGCGACACCGATGGCGACGGGCTCGAAGATTCCGCCACGATGTTTTACAAGAATACCGGATCACTACGGGGCCCGATCGGGTTCGAATGGACGCGACCGAACGACCCGCGAGGCCCCGGTTGTTTCGTGGCCAGCAAAGGCAAGATCTCATTCTTTGCCGATCGCAACGGCGACGATGTGGCTGACGGAGAGCAGATCGTCGCTCAGGGATGGGAAGAGATTCCTCAGAATGTGGATGCAGTCGGATTAGCGATCGATTCGGAGGGATGGGTTTATTTTGGACTCGGTACTGCGAACTATGCCAATGCGTATATGGTCGACGACAAGGGTCAGTCGCAGTATGACTTGAAGAGCGATCGAGGGACAATCCAGCGGGTGTCCCCGGACTTTACCCAACGCGAAACCGTGTGCACGGGCATTCGCTTTCCCATCGGCTTGGCATTCCATGCATCGGGGGATCTCTTTTGCACGGACCAAGAAGGAGCGACCTGGTTGCCCAATGGCAATCCGTTTGACGAATTGCTTCACATTCGTTCTGGGAAGCATTACGGTTTCCCACCAAGGCATCCGAAACACAACCCATCGGTGATCGACGAGCCTTCGGTGTTCGATTATGGCCCCCAGCATCAGTCCACCTGTGGAATGTTCTTCAATGCATCGGCCGAAGACTCGTATCACTTCGGTCCTAGCTATTGGTCGGGAGACGCCATCGTTTCTGGCGAGTCGAGAGGCAAGCTG
>JALOQW010000477.1 GCA_025459275.1 Pirellula sp. | reverse complement strand
AGTGATCACCTCCACGACCGCCTCACCGACCGTAACGGCTCAAGATTCCGACGAGCCGAAGGATGAAGCCCCAGGGATCAACTCCGGTTTGGTTTCCCCCTTGCGATTTCGAGGGATCGGGCCAGCATTCATGTCAGGCCGGATTGGTGACATTGCTGTCGATCCAGTCCACCGATCGACGTGGTATGTAGCGGCGTCATCCGGCGGTGTTTGGAAGACGACCAATGCAGGCGTCACATTCAGCCCCATATTCGATGGTTACGGTTCCTACTCCATCGGTTGTGTCACCGTCAGTCCCCACGATCGCCATACCATCTGGGTCGGAACCGGCGAGAACAATTCCCAACGTAGCGTCGGCTATGGTGATGGTCTCTACAAGTCAACCGATGGTGGCCAGTCCTTCACCAAAGTCGGCCTCGAAAACAGCGAACACATTGGAATGATCGCAGTCCATCCGACGGAACCGAATACGGTGTTCGTCGCAGCACAGGGGCCATTATGGAAGGATGGCGGCGATCGCGGACTTTACAAAACGACTGACGGTGGCAAGTCCTGGACGAAGGTCCTCGACATCAGCCCGATGACCGGCATCAACGAAGTCCACATCGATCCAGAAAATCCTGATGTCATGTACGCATCCTCCTATCAGCGTCGGCGCCACACATGGGTGTTGATCAATGGTGGTCCCGAGTCCGCGATCTACAAATCGACCGATGGCGGCACAACATGGAAGAAAGCCAATCGCGGTTTGCCTGGCGGCGACCTGGGACGTATCGGGCTCGATATCTCGCCGGTGAATCCCGAAGTGGTCTATGCCGTTGTCGAAGCGACCGAAGGTAAAGGTGGCTTCTATCGCAGCAAGAATCGAGGCGAAACGTGGGAGCGTGTTGGCAACTACGTCTCCAACGGGCCGCAGTACTACAACGAGATCGTTTGCTGCCCGCACAATATCGACCGTATCTATGCTCTCGATACCAATTTGATGGTGAGTGAAGACGGCGGGAAAACGTTCGTACCAGCCGGCGAAGATGACAAGCACGTGGACAATCATGCGTTAGTCATCGATCCGCAAGATCCCGATCATTTGATCGTGGGTTGCGATGGAGGGGTCTACGAAACGTGGGATCGGTGCAAGACCTATGACTTCAAAGAAAATCTTCCCCTGACCCAGTTCTATCGAGTTGCCGTCTCGAACGACAAACCATTTTACTACGTTTACGGGGGAACACAGGACAATGCCACGCAAGGAGGACCTTCGCGAACCAATAATGATCATGGGATCCGAAACAGCGATTGGTTCGTGACGGTTTTTGGCGATGGCTTCGAACCCGCAGTCGATCCGGAAGATCCAGACACGATCTATTCGCAGTGGCAATACGGCGGTTTGGTCCGTTACAACCGCAAGACCGGCGAACGAGTCGATATCAAGCCACAGGAGTCCAAGGAAGGGCCGCCGTTGCGCTGGAATTGGGACTCAGCCCTGTTGCTATCACCGCACAATAGCAAGCGAATCTATTATGCGGCTCAGATGCTGTTCCGCAGCGATGACCGCGGTGACAACTGGACAGCCATCAGCCCCGATCTGACACGACAGATCGACCGCAACCAGTTGAAGGTGATGGGGCGAGTTTGGGGAGTCGATGCCGTTGCCAAGAACACGTCCACCTCGCTGTATGGCAACATCGTATCGCTAGACGAATCGCCGCGAGTGCCCGGACTCCTGTATGTCGGTACGGATGACGGATTGGTTCAAGTCAGCGAAGATGGTGGCGGCTCTTGGCGCAAAGTGGACCGATTCGGAACGTTGGATGTTCCCGAATTCGGATACATCAACGACATCGAGGCCGATCTACACGATGACAACACCGTTTATGTTGCAGTCCAAAACCACAAGCGAGGCGATTTCCGCCCGTACATTCTGAAGTCGACCGACCGAGGTAACAACTGGCAAGAAATTACCGGCAATCTGCCTCAGCGCGGTAGCGTTTACACGTTGAAGCAAGATCACGTGAATCCCAAGCTGCTGTTCTGCGGTACGGAGTTTGGATGCTACTTCACCGTCGATGGTGGAGAGAAATGGGTCGCGATTAAATCGGGACTTCCCACGATTGCTATTCGTGACATGGAAATTCAGCGTCGTGAAAACGATCTGGTCCTTGCATCGTTCGGGCGAGGGTTCTTTATTCTCGACAACTACTCACCTCTCCGTGACTTGAAGCCAGAACTGCTCGAATCAAATCACATCTTCCCGATCAAGAAGGGGCTCATGTTCCAGACCGTCGCACCCATGGGGGTTTCGGACAAGGGATTCCAAGGTGCGAATTTCTATACGGCTCCCAACCCGGATTATGGAGTCGTATTCACGTTTTATCTCAAGGAAGAACTGAAGTCGAAGAAGTCGGAACGCGAAAAGAAGGATCGCGAGCGCAGTAGCGCTGGAAAGGATGCTCCCTATCCAAGCTGGGAGGATCTGAAAGCCGAAGATCGCGAAGTTGCGCCATCCCGTTGGTTGACGATTCGGGACGCAGCGGGTGCGGTGGTTCGAAAGATTCCTACCTCCTCCGATAAAGGCATGGTTCGGACGACCTGGGATTATCGTCATGCAGGAGGCGGTGGTGGAGGACGAAGACGTGGTGGCGGCGCTGGCCCCATCGCTGTTCCCGGCAAGTACACGGTCGAAGTCTCCCAGATGGTCGATGGCAACGTCACCGAAGTCATTCCGAAGACAGAGTTCGAAATCGAACCGATCACCTTCGGCGACACGACCGAGATCAGTCGGGAAGCGATTCTCGAGTTCTCGAAGCAAGTCCTGAAGTTGGCGAATGCGGTCAGTGCTGCTACGCAACAGGCCACGGAAGCTTCTGAGCAATTGGCGGCCATCGAAGCCCTGACCAAATCGGCTGCTGAGGTAGATCCGAGCCTGTGGAAGGAAATTCGGGCACTGCAAGTGCGACTCCTGGATGTGCAAGAGAAGTTCAGCGGCGACCCCACTCGCCCCAAGCGTCAAGAAGACGCCATGCCTGGACTTCAGAGCCGATTGGCAAATGCCATGATGGGAGCGATGGGGAGCACGACGGGTCCAACGGGAACCCATCGCCGACAGTTCGAAATCGCTGGCGAAGAGTTCGATGCTGTGATGGTCGAATTGAATCAACTTCTCGATACCGATGTCCCGGCCCTGTTGAAGCGACTGGACGAAATGGGAGCACCGTGGACTCCAGGTCGAGCTATTCCCAAGTGGAAGTGATGATGTCCGTAATGGCGTAGGGGCAACGATCGGATCAATACAATGGATCTGGTGATTGCGAGATTCGCGGTGATTTCAGGTCCGTTGGATTGGTTCGTTGGCTTGAGGTCCGGAGGACCGATAGAACTTTAGCCCGGACCGAAAGGCTTGTCATTACCCACGATTTTTAGTGATGATCGTTCTCGATCATCCGGCTCATTTCGAGTACGAGTACGAGTACCATTTCATTGAGTACGAGTACGAATTGAGGAAACAAAACGTGGGTAAAGTCAAGATCGAAAGGTCCGGGTAAGCTCCGCGCAGAAGGCCCAAGCCCTGAAGGGGTTACAGAATAACGCATGGCATACAATGCCTTGGTTCCGATCGCGAGGTCCGTCTCTCAGGGACGATCCTTCTTTCGGCCCTTAGTTCCCCGTTTCCACGACCCAGATGTTTCGGTATCTCACGGGGTTGCCGTGATCCTGTAGGTAAACCGGACCAGGTTCTGGCCCAACGGGGATAGGGGCAGCGGTTGTGTTCCGATCGCCGGGCAACTCGATGTTGTCATGGATCTTGACCCCATTGTGATAGACGGTCACGCGCGGTGCAGAGATCAATTTGCCATCAGCATATTTCGCAGCGGTGAACTCGACGTCGTAGGTTTGCCATGTCAGCGGTGGAAAGCACATGTTCAGGTCGGGCGCCTTGACCGAGTAAACGCCGCCACACTCATTGTCGCGTCCCTCCAGGCCGAACGAATCGAGCATTTGGACCTCATAGCGACCTTGCAGATAGAGCCCACTGTTACCGCGTCCTTGTCCGCTCGCTTCGGGCTGATAAGGCAAGCGAAACTCGATATGCAATTGGTGGCTCCCGAACTTCTGCTTGCTCGTCGTTCCTTGCTGAAGCAACCCATCGTCGCTCAACTTGCCCCCTTCCCACGCATCGACGTTGGTGCCGTCAAAAAGGACGAGCGCTCCAGCAGGTGGCTTCTTGCCGAGGGTGGAGCTTTGTCGATTGGCTTTTCTCAGTTCTCCCAGTTGGTTTCCCTTGGGATCGAAAACGATCATCATTCCGTCTCGAATGGTCCCATTCCCCTGCGGGCCGTTAAAGGACACCGAGTTTCCGTTTCGTTGTCCGAGCTCATCGATCCGAATGGGGGCTTCACGGTCCCAGCCGTCTCCTGGCAAGCCGCCCGCGTACGCGACAGCGCGAAATTGACCTTTGCCTAAGGCAATGATTTGCAATCCGAACTTTTGTTTATCGGTCCCCATTCCGAGTTCGCCGACGTATTCGCCTTGAAAGTCGAAGTCTGCATCCGGGGTTTCTTGTGCCCAGCTTTTGGCAACGAAGAGCCCTCCGCTGAAAAGCATTGCTGCCCAAAAAATACCGTTCCAGTGAATTCGACGCGCTATTGTCCCCATGGTGATTCTCTCTTTCTAAAAGCCAGTGAAGCTCTCATAGTCTAACCACGATTCCAACGATCCACAGCAGCCGCTATTATGGCGGAGAATGACTCAGACAAGCGGTGTTCGATCGACCCGAGTGATCTTGGGAGGCACGAAAGCTCGATGTTTTCTAAAGATGAATTGTTGAAACGTGCCAGTCAATCCTCAGCAGACGCGCTCCGAATGCATCAGGCGTACCGCGGCAAGATCCAAGTCGTGCCCAAATGCCCTGTTCGAGGCTTCGAAGACTTTGCCATTTGGTACACACCTGGTGTTGCGGCCGCATGCAAGGCGATCCAAGCGGATGCGAGGCTGTCCTACGAATACACTAGCCGCGCCAATACCATCGCCATCGTCTCTGATGGAACGCGGGTCTTGGGGCTCGGCGACATTGGCCCTGAAGCGGGGATGCCTGTCATGGAAGGGAAGGCCCTGCTGTTCAAGTACCTGGGGGGCGTCGATGCGATTCCATTGTGCCTCGGGACGAAGGATCCGGACGAATTGATCCGGACCGTGCAGATTTTGCAACCCTCGTTCGGTGGGGTCAATCTAGAGGATATCTCTCAGCCGAAGTGCTTCCATATCCTGCGGCAACTGCGATCGGCGATGTCCATTCCCGTCTGGCATGATGACCAGCAAGGTTCGGCAACCGTGACGTTTGCAGCGCTATCCAATGCGCTCTCGGTGGTTGGCAAGAACTTGCATCATATT
>JALOQW010000476.1 GCA_025459275.1 Pirellula sp. | reverse complement strand
TTAACGCGTTCTTTCAAACCAGGGGAACCGGTCAGGACGACCACAGGGGACTTCTCGGCAAAGGCACCTGCAATGCTGTTGGCGACCGAAAGACCACCGACGCAGTAGGTAACACACACGGCACCCATGCCATGGATTCTCGCGTAGGCATCGGCCGCAAAGCCTGCGCAGTCCTCGCGCGTGCAACCGATCACTCGGATCGGGCTTTCTTCAAGCATGCTGTAAAAGTTGAGGATATAGTCCCCAGGAATCCCGAAACAATCACGGATTCCGTAGTCTTCGAGTCGATGGATCAAGTATTGCCCGATCGACACATCCCGTTGACTTCGTCGCCTGGCAGATGCATTGTGGATTTGGGTGCTGGGGTCGGATGTGCTCAGTGCCTTGACCATGCAGTTAGCTCTTTAGTTCGACGAGTTGGGGATCATCCTTGGACGCGCCGCCCAAGCTTGGTGTGTTGGCCGCTTGTTCGCTGGCCATCTTGCGAATGTCCTCGGTGATGCGCATCGAGCAGTACTTGGGTCCGCACATGCTGCAGAAGTGGGCGCTCTTGAAGGTTTCCTGGGGCAAGGTTTCGTCGTGATAGGCCTGTGCTGTCTGCGGATCGAGCGACAAGCGAAACTGCTCCTTCCAATCGAAGGAGAATCGAGCTCGGGATAGAGCATCATCGCGATCTTGGGCGCCGGGCCGTTTTCGGGCCACGTCAGCCGCGTGAGCTGCGATCTTGTAGGCGATGACCCCTTGCTTGACGTCTTCGCGATTCGGGAGTCCCAAATGCTCTTTGGGAGTAACGTAGCACAGCATAGCCGCACCACTCCAACCCGCCAGTGCAGCGCCGATAGCGCTGGTGATGTGGTCGTAACCAGGGGCGATGTCCGTCACCAAGGGGCCAAGGACATAGAAGGGAGCGCCGTGACAGACCTCGATTTGCTTTTTGATGTTCATATCGATTTGGTCCATTGGCACGTGCCCTGGACCTTCGACCATGACCTGCGTCCCTCGCTCCCAGCTTCGTTTGCAGAGTTTACCGAGCACTTCCAGTTCTGCGAACTGAGCTTCATCGCTGGCATCGGCAATCGATCCAGGACGAAGACCGTCACCAAGGCTCCAGGTGACATCGTATTGCTTCATGATATCGCATAGATCATCAAACGATTCGTAGAGTGGATTCTGCTTGCGATGAGCCACCATCCACTTGGCGATCAACGACCCACCTCGGCTAACAATGCCGGTCACGCGTTGTGTCGTTAGGTGGAGATGTTCGAGCAACACACCGCAGTGGATCGTCATGTAATCGACCCCTTGCTTGGCCTGGTGCTCCACCATGTCGAGGAAGTGTTGGGGGCGCATGTCTTCGATGTTGCCTCCCAGTTCCTCAAGCATTTGATAAATCGGAACCGTACCAATAGGAACTGGCGAAGCATCGATGATGGCTCGACGGATATTGTCGATATCCTTGCCTGTAGACAGATCCATGACGGTATCGGCACCGTAGTGGACCGAAACATGGAGTTTTTCGAGCTCTTCGTCGACGTTGCTCGTTACCGCCGAGTTGCCGATGTTTGCGTTGATTTTGCATTTGGCCGCAATGCCAATGCACATCGGCTCCAACCGTCCAGCCGCATGCACATGATTGGCGGGAATAACCATCCGACCGGCCGCGACCTCGCTTCGGATGGTTTCGGGCGAAAGCCCTTCACGCTGGGCCACGAACTCCATTTCACGTGTTATTTCATTCGCCTTGGCGGCCAGATACTGTGTAGTCACTATCGAAAACTCCCAAGGGAGGATATGAGCGGATTGATTCGTTTCGATGTCAGGATAGTCATCGATCGGTAAAGTGTAGCCATCCTCCAGAGGCTGGCAAACGGCCAGTGACGGAAACTCCCTTCGAAAAACGAGGTAAACGCCATGGATTTATGGAATTCAGCCGTCGTGGCCCATGGTGCGGCAACCTGGTTTTTGGTCGGTTTGATCTGGATTGTGCAGCGCGTCCATTACCCGAGCATGCACGAGGTCGATTCACAACGGTTCACGGCGTTTGAAGCCATGCACTGCCAACGGATCGGTCAAGTGGTCGCCCCTGCGATGCTCCTCGAAGGGGGCTTGGCCGCAGCCCTGATCCCGCTCGCCAACACTCCTTTGCAGTGGTGGCTTGCCGTCATCGGAGGACTCCTGGCGGTCGTCAATTGGGTCAGCACGTTTTTCATTCAGGTGCCACTGCACAACCGTCTGCAGCAGGGAAAAAATACCGATACAATCGACCGTCTGATTGCCACGAATTGGATTCGTACAGTGGCTTGGACCTTGCGCGGAGGAATCGCGGTAGGAATTTTGCTTAACGCATAATTGCGATAAGCGATTGAGGGAACTAACGACGGTGCATCATGAGTGAACAGCGTGCTCGCAAGCTGCGGCAGTTGGTCTATTCCATCCAAACCAAGCCCTCCTTCTCTGCGGGCTGGGCCAAAACGCAATGCCGCGATTTCGCGCCGGCCTATGTAACGCGGGTCCTCAAACAATTGACTCAAGCAGGACATCTCGTCGAAACCAAAGATAATAAGGAGACGATGTATCATTGGCGTCTTGATCCGGCGCATTCGGTCGATCATTGGATCGATCGACAAGTCCATGGCGACCAGATCAAGCAGTCGCCTGTGTCGGATCGCCCGCGTGAGCAATTGCTCAACGACGGTGCCGCCGGGCTTACCGATGCACAGCTGCTCGCGATCTTGATTCGTGTCGGTGTCCAAGGCGAATCGGCCGTTCAAGCGGGGCGACGCATTGCTCAACGCTTTGGCGAAGCCAGACTTGCAGCCCTGTGCGAAGCAAGCCTGCACGAGCTCAGGGATATCACGCGTGCCATCCGCAAAGATAGCTACTGTCAAGTCATGGCAGGGATCGAATTGGGCCGACGCATCGCTGCCCTCCGCGATGACAAACCATCGATTCCCATTCGCATTCGAGGCTCAGACGATGCGGTCCATTATTGCATTCAAAAATTCTCCCGTTTGGCCACCGATGCCAAACAAGAAGAGTTTCATATCGTCACGCTTGATACCCAACACGGTCCGATCCATACGCATTGCATCACTGTTGGGACTCTCGACGCGAGTCTCGTTCACCCTCGCGAGGTCTTTCGGCCTGCCATCCGCGATAGCGCCTCGGCCATACTCCTTGTACACAACCACCCCTCCGGCGATCCGACTCCAAGTCGAGAAGATCACGCGGTCACCGATCGACTGGTCAAGGTCGGCGAATTGATCGGAATCCGAGTCCTCGATCACATTATCGTCGCGAAAGAGCGAGGCCATAGTATCATGGCCGGTCGCTGAATCTCCATACTCGCGTAGAATGATCGGTGCCCCCCCATCCTCTCAACCTTGGCAACCATAATGACCCCACGAACTTCTTTCAGATGTTGGATGCTCACCTTCTCGCTTGGGATCTTCGGTCACGTGGTCGGATCCCCGGGGCAAAGCCTAGCCCAAGAGGATCCAGCCGTCGGCATGGCGACGCCTTCGATTCAGATCGATACGTTGGGGGATGGCTGGGTGGAGTTGGGAGCCAGCGATTTCGTTCGG
>JALOQW010000116.1 GCA_025459275.1 Pirellula sp. | reverse complement strand
ATCAAAATGGACGGAGTCGCGGAACCGTTCATCCGGCGCCGCGCCATCCGACACTTGGAAAAAGGTCGCATCGTGATTCTTGCGGCCGGAACCGGAGCTCCCTTCGTCACCACGGACACCTGTGCCGCCAACCGAGGACTGGAACTCGATGCCGACATTGTGCTTAAAGCGACACGCGTCGATGGTGTCTACAGCGATGACCCTGAAAAGAATCCGCATGCGATCCTGTATCGTGAACTTGATTATGATACCGTCATCGAAAAGAACCTCAAGGTCATGGACTCGACCGCCATCGCGCAATGCCGCACGCACAAGCTTCCGATCCTCGTCTTCAATTTCAAGAAGGACGGCAACATCGTGAAAGCGGTCAGCGGTCTCAAAGTCGGCACTCGCATCAGCCCGCGATCCGAGTCGGGCGAACGCATTCTGATCAATGCATCGTGAGCATCTTGAGCTAACCTCCCACGTAACCACCTATTGGAGAATCGAAATGAACGTCGACGAAATTTTGTTGGATGCCGAAGAACGCATGGAGAAGGCCCTCTCCCACCTGAAGAACAACTTGGCCGGCATCCGAACCGGGCGAGCCGCCCCGGGATTGCTCGATTCCGTCAAGGTCACCGTGTATGGCTCTCAGACGCCGCTCAAGCAACTAGCCAGTGTCGGAGCGCCGGAACCACAGCAACTCGTTATCCGACCATTTGATACCAGCATCATCAAGGACATCGAAAAAGCCATCGTCGCCAGTGAACTCGGACTCAATCCGCAGAACGACGGCCGCATCATTCGCATCAACATTCCACCGTTGAGCACCGACACCCGCAAGAAACTCGTCGCCCGTATCAAGGAACTAGCAGAAGAAGCTCGTATCTCGATCCGCAACGTCCGCCGCGACGCCAACAAGGCACTCGAAACCGCTGAGAAGGAGAAGACGATCAGCGAAGATGATCGAGACAAGTCCAAGGAAGAGGTTCAAGAGCTGACCAAGAAGTACGAAGAGTCCGTCGGCGAACTGGCCAAATCCCGCGAATCAGACGTCATGGAACAATAAGCCATCACGCCAGCCAGTCGACTTCCGAACGACATTCAAAGCGGTAGGGCGCAAGCCCTCCGGTCTCTGCAAACGGTGCAAAGCATGGCCTCTAGTGCTTTGTCAAGTTTAAGGCTGAGGGCTGAGAAGATTTTTGTAGGACGGACTTCCAGTCCGTCGTGCCCTAACATTAGGGTCTGACAAAGCACTAGCTCGATCTATGCCCACAAGCGTTCAAGGGTAGCGATTCTCAGGTACTCACCTAAAATGCTGCGAACCATACTTCTCTGTTTGTTGATCCCCCTCGACTTTGCTCTTGCTTTTGGACAAGAATCCGTAACCCAACCCTTAGAAGACTCCAAGCCAACGACGATGTTCCCAGCGTCTTGGCTTGGCCGATGGCAAGGAGAGGTCGAAAGCCAGAGTCCGGCTGGGGGAAGTATGAAGTTCAAGATGTCGCTCGAGATCCGTGAATCCGATTCTCCGGATCAAGTCACATGGACGATTCTCTACCAGGGAGAACAGGGAGAGAGTGAACGGAAATACCTGCTCAAAGCTGTTGATCCCAAGAAAGGGCATTTCGTCATCGACGAGCAAAACGGGATCCTTCTGGACGCCGTCCTGATCAATAACTGCTTGTCGACCCATTTCTCTGTTCAGCAACAGCGGCTATGGTCGACTTACCGACTCCAAACGAGTGATTCGGGCCCTGAGATCCATTTTGAACTATTTACGGCCAGCGAAGGGGACGTAACGACCACTGGCGGCAAGGATGGCGTTCCAGAAGTGCAGACTCTCAAAACACAAAGCCGCCAGTTTGCGGTGCTTCGTCTTCAAAAACGGAGTTAGGTTCTCTATCGAGGTCCCGGACACAGTGCGCGATACTGTTAGAATGGTCGGATATCGACGCACCACGCACTTTCGTCCTCCTTGCACCCAGGCCGTGCTCCTCCATCGATGATTCCATCCTTGCGTATCGCCAGCTTGCTGTTAGCAAGTCTTCCATCATTGCTTTGTGCTCAAGAATCGCAGCCAGCTTTCTGGACGGTCTTGCCCACCGAGACAACCGCCTCGTTTCGAGGACTCCACGCGCTCGATCGCTCCCGAGCTTGGGCATGTGGTAGCCAGGGGACGGTGGTAAGCACTACCGACGGTGGAATGACGTGGACTCGCCATCCGATCGAAGGCCTGGAGCCGATCGAACTCCGATCGATTCATGCTTGGTCAGCAAACGAAGTAGTGGTCGCCACGGCGGGGACTCCTTGCCGCATCTATCGCAGTTCCGATGCAGGCCAGAGCTGGCAGAGAGTGGCCGAAAGCGAACACCCGAATGCGTTCATCGATGGCTTGCGATTCTGGAATGAAGACGATGGATTCGTGTTCGGTGATCCGTTGGATGGACGACTCATGTCTTGGATCAGTCGCGATGCTGGTCATTCCTGGCAACCCACCAGTGACAATCCGTTTCCCATGCGAGACCAAGAAGCTGGGTTCGCTGCGAGCAACAGTAGCTTGTTGGTCTTCGGGAATCGATCGGTATGGATCGGCTTGGGAGGGACGGTCGGGTTTGCGCATGTGATCACGAGCGACGACGCAGGGACGACTTGGAAACGGCGCGAAGTGGCACCCATCCCTAGCAGTAAATCGGCGGGGATCTTCTCGATGGCTCGCTCTGCAGAGGGAAAGACGATCGTGGTGGGTGGAGATTACTTGAAGCCGGATGCCAGCATTGGGAACATCGCGATCCTGGATCCCGATGGCGAGCACTGGCGCGAGCCGACGGGAAATCGGCCGCGCGGTTATCGATCGAGCATTGCCTATGTTTCGAAACCCATCGCCATCTCCGTTGCCGTGCTGGACTCGAAGGATCACTTTCAGCGTGTCGACCTCCGATGGATTGCGGTTGGTCCAACCGGGACCGATGGGAGTGTCGACGGAGAAGATTGGGTTCCCTTGTCGGACGAACCGTTTCACGCACTCAGCGTGGGCCTCGATAACAGCATCTGGGCGAGTGGAGCCGATGGCCGCATCGCCGTTGCTACAGAGAACAATCGATAGCAAATCATGCATCCCGGATGCGCGATACCGTAAGTCTAAGGTCGAAAAGCAACGCCGTTCCACGAGCCGACCAAATGTAGTGGATCGCCGTTAAGCCCCATTAGGGGTGGAATGTGATAGCCACGGCATGGCCCAGGGTTCGATTTGGTCAATTCAGCGGAGCCAAGTCGCGACGTGCCCTCGCGTTGTTGAGCCCCAGAGGGGTGGAATGTGATAGCCCAGGGCAACGCCCTGGGTTCGATGGTCAAAAATAGGTCTCCAGCCCTGAAGGGGCGCAACGTTGGGGGCGATCCGGTTTGGATCAACTCACACGCGATCTCGGGCCCGCGTTATCGACCTCCCCGTTGCGGGGACACACACCGCATCCTAACCGTGGGGACACACACCGTGCACCCCCGCCGTGGGGACACACACCGTGCCAGGGGATCTCGGTGTGTGGCGAGATAGCATGCATTGAGTCTTAGGCGACCATCATCAAGTGAGTGTCCCCGAGGGGGCCAGCCGCCGCGGTGCGGCATTCCCGACACACCTGCTCTCCGCTCGCGCCGAGACTGACGAGCCTACCAAATCGGCACTTCATGACGTAAACCGCATGGCGTTGGAGCAGGGTTTCGTATTATGGTCTTCAATGCAAAGCGGTCTCTCATAGGACTTCGGCCCAGGCGAATGCTAGCTTGAGAGTTCGTTTAAGGCGATTGGCCGCAGATTTTTGTTGCGAAGGGAGTCGCATCGCATGATCAAGTACTTTTCATCGGATTCTCAGTTGAAGGCATTGCGGGAGCTGTTGCAATCAGTTGCCGAACCCCTGAACCTCAACGTGTCGGTTCGCCTTTGGAATGGCGAGCTAATCCCTCTTGGACCTCAGGTCGACGGCAGATACATCATCAGCCTGTCCGGCCCAGGTGTGATCGGCTCCTTGATTCGGCGGCCCAGTCTCGAAACACTCGTTCGACTCTATGCCAAAGGTCATATCGAGTTCGAAGGAGGAGATCTCATCGACTTCTCGGAGGCTCTTAAGACGCGACAGTCCAACCGAGAGAAACTTCGCAAGATCAATAAGTGGATGGTGGCTCAGCGGACATTGCCTTTTCTGTTCGCCAAAAATGAGGTCTCGGACTTGAAGCAAGCCTTCCAGGACGACTTGGTTGGCCGAAACGAATCGAAGCGGAACAACACCGACTACATTCAATTCCACTACGATGTTGGCAATGAGTTCTATGAGCTCTTCTTGGGCAAGGAGATGGTTTATACCTGCGCCTACTTCACCGATTGGTCCAACTCGCTTGATCAGGCTCAGCACGATAAGCTCGACATGATCTGCCGCAAGCTGCGGTTAGAACCCGGCGACCGCATGCTCGATATCGGCTGCGGTTGGGGAGGTTTGATTTGCCATGCGGCCAAACACTACGGTGCCACAGCGCATGGGATCACACTTTCTCAACAGCAACATGACTACGCTCAGGAAAAGATTCAGCGGCTTGGTCTATCGAACCGAGTAACGGTCGAGATATGCGATTACGCGGATCATCAAGGGACATACGACAAGATTTCGAGCATCGGTATGTCGGAGCATATCGGCGCTGCGAACTACCCACGCTACTTTCAGAAGATCAACTCGTTGCTTCGAGATCGCGGCATGGTGCTCAATCATGCGATTGCCAGGAGTGCCAAAAGCTCGAAGCGACTTGCATCCCGTATCCGTCCGGAGCGAAGATTTCTGCTGAAGTATATTTTCCCCGGCTCCGAACTGATCCCGGTTGGCATGACGACCGACGTTCTGGAGCGAACCGGGTTTGAAGTTCACGACGTCGAATCTTGGCGCGAACACTACGCCATAACGGCACGTCACTGGTGCAAGAACCTCTCAGCTAACAAAGAACGAGCCATCGCCTTGGTCGGCCCCGAACGTTACCGACTGTGGGTTGCCTATCTGGCGGGCGCCTCTGGCGGCTTCACTGCGGGATCGATCAAAATCTATCAAGTGCTCGCCACCAAAAAGGCATCGAAAGGGATCTCCGGCATGCCCCCTACCCGCGAACACCTCTACCGAGCCGCTTAGTGGGCTCCAAGGGGAAAAAAGGATCGAGTTTCATCGAAGGGCAGATTGCCGTTTTTAAGTGCTTGTGACAAACAAAACTTTATTTTTTCGCGAATCATTTTCGCGTTGATTTGTCACGCTTTGAAAAGCCTTGCGTTCCGATTTCCGATATAGCATGATGGGAACTCGCCCGCGCCCGTCGTTTGCGGGTCATGTCGGATCCCGGGTCCGCAAGATGTTGAGTCTGCAAGAAATTTGGTCTGCTGGAAATGCATAGCAGGTCGTTGAGTGTCTGAGAGAAAAGGGAACTGATGCAGGATCTCAGCTCAGAGGCGTTTGGTCAACGATTGGCTCGGCTGCGTTCCGGTGAGCCGGAGGAAGTGGAGTGGTTCGTTCGGCAGTATGAGCCCTACCTTCGTCGAGCCATTCGATTTCGCCTTTCCCGTACAGCACTGAAAGCGATTGCGGATTCGGTCGACGTATGCCAATCCGTGTTGAGTGGATTTTTGTTGAGATTGTCTGCAGGCGATTACCAGATTGAATGTGAGCAGCATCTAAAGCATTTGTTGATTTCCATCGCGAACAAAAAATTCTTGATGCTCAACCGCCGTGAGTCGGCTGCCAAACGAGATCGCGATCAAACCGTATCGCTATCGCATATACCGGAAGTCGCCGCTCCCCAATCTGAGAATCCTGCGTCGGGTGTGGAGCTGAAGGAATTGATGACGGAAGTTCGTAACCGTCTGAATGCTGACGAGCTTAGATTGCTCGAGTTGCGTCGATCCGGAAAATCGTGGCGTGAGATCGCCGAGGAGATTCATGAGGAGGAGCCCCTCCTACGGCAGAGGTTGTCACGCGCCATTCGTCGCGTCGCGGCGGAATTGCATCTGGATTACTGAGCGAAGGCCGGGGTGTTCATGGACCAGCTGCCGAAAGGTAATCCCTCGGAAGTCGAACCTTCAGAAGCCTTGCTTGAGCAATGGCTGAATGCGCAGAACCGCGCGTGGGCGTCCGGCAAACCCATTCCGATTGAGGAGATTGTCGGAGATCGCCTGACCGATGTTCGCGAGGATGATGCAGAATGGCTATTGAGTTTGATCTGCAATGAAGTCGGGTTGAGAGAAGAGCAAGGGGATCGGCCAACCCTCGAAGAGTATCAGCGACGTTTTCCGAACATAGATCAACCACTGATCTTGCAGTGGGAAATCAATCGATTGATGGAAACAGGCGATATCCAAGGGGCTGCAACGCTCCAGGGAATCGCACCTCGCGAGGACGGAAAGCTCCCTTCGAGGGTGGGTCGATACGAAGTCCTTCGAGTGCTCGGTCGAGGAGCGATGGGGATCGTCTTCGAGGTTTGGGATCCGAAGCTAAAGCGGACGGTTGCCCTCAAGCGTCTTCGTGCCGGGGGCGATGCCGATGTTGGAGAACTGCATCGCATGCGAACCGAAGCAGAAGCTGTCGGGCGTTTGATCCATCCCAACTTGGTCCAAATCTTCGATATCGGTGAGGATGGTGGACAACCTTTCCTGGTTATGGAGTACTGTCCCGAGGGGACGTTGGCAGAACATTTGAGCAACCAGCTCTTGCCCCCTAAAGAAGCCGCTCAGGTGACCAAGCAGATTGCCGATGCCGTTGCGGCAGCTCACCAGCTAGGGATTGTTCATCGCGACCTGAAGCCAGCTAACCTACTCCTGGTCTCCAGCAATCCATTGATCATCAAGGTGTCGGATTTTGGCTTGGCAAAGCATCTGGGTACAGACAACGGAATCACTGTTTCGGGCAGCTTGATCGGCTCGCCAGCCTACATGTCTCCAGAGCAGGCTGTCGGAAAGACGTCCAGCATTGCGCCCGCGTCCGATGTCTATTCCATCGGGGCGATTCTTTACGAATGCCTCACGGGCCGGCCCCCGTTTCGCGGAGCGTCGATTGTCGAAACGCTCGATCAAGTTCGTCATATGGAGCCGTTGCGTGTCCGTCAATTGCAGCCACGGGTTCCATTGGATCTCGAGACGATCACGCACAAGTGCCTGAGCAAAGAGACCGAACGACGCTATGCCACGGCCTCTGAGTTGAGCGAAGATCTCCAACGCTTCTTGGAACAGCGTCCGATCCTTGCCAGACGCGAACGTTGGTATCAGGCAACGTGGCGTGTGATCAAAAAGTATCCAACGATCAGTGCCCTTTCGAGCATTACGATTCTGTTGTTGGCGACGATCGCGATTGTTACCGGGCTTTTTGCTAAGCAGCTCAGCAACGCCCTCACCAACGTACAACGCTCCGAGCGGACTGCGAGGTTGGAGAAGGCAGAGGCCTTGCTCGGTAAGGCGAAAGGCATACGCATCGAGAACAAGCCTGGACGGCGTTTCGAGACGCTGAAGACCATTCGCGAGGCAGTGAAGATCGGCAAAGACCTTGCCATGCCCGATGCGTGGTTTGCCCCTTATCGAGATGAAGCCATCGCAGCCATGTGGCTCTCGGACCTTCATGTCATGGATTGGCAGGAATTGCCGGCAGCAGTCCAAGCAGGGGATACGAGCGTCGATGGTCGCCGCTACGCAATCTGTGCCATCACGGGAGACGTTGAGCTGCGCGATGCCCAAGATCATTCGTTGATAGCGAAGATTCCGCGGCTGCATCCAAAGGTCGTGTTGGCCTTCGCAGGCAACGATAAATTATTGCAATTGAGTTTGGTCGACGGTCAACACGAATGCTGGGACATCACCCCACCCAAACCTAAGAGACTCTGGAAACAAGAACAAGGATTCTTTTCTTTTTCGCTCCGAGACGACGCCAGCCTGTTGGCCATGTGCAGCGCTTCGGAAATTTGGTTTGTCGACGTTGCAACTGGTGAGAAGAAGTACGCATACCCGAATGCTTTGTTCTCGCGTGAGCCACAGCTTGCGATCCACCCCAATAAGCCCCTCTACCTCATTCATTCCAATTTCCAGCCGTTCGTAGAGCTTCGGCATTTGGAGACCAATGAATCCCTTTGGCATTTCCAGCCACCGGAAGAAGCACGAGGAATCTCGGGAGCACACTGGTTCTCCGATGGCCTACGCTTTGAATTGATCAACGGCAATGCGTCGCTGCTGGTGGAAGGCCGTATGGACAAGGATCTCACGAGAGTTGAAGCAGCGTCGACGAAGATTCCGGTATGGATCGCGGATGCGGATCTTGTGACGACCTCTGACAAAAGCGAAACACGAAGGCTCTTTCTTGGGTGGAGCAATTGTGTACAGATGGGGGATACGATTACGGGATCGCCCTTGATCAAGGCCAATCCCTTGAATCGATTGTCGGGGACACGAAATCTCAGACTGACCCAATCTGATTCTTGTTTAGGGCTCGCATGGTCCGCAGCGGCGGTACGCAAGTATGGAACGCTCGATGTTGCACTAGGGCTTGAGGAACAGGTCGTGTTTCCATCGGAGTCGAGGTTAAGTGAAAATCAGTTTGCCGTAGACCCCACCGGTCGATTGTTGGTGGTCATATCGGATTCGAACGATGTTCACTGGATCGACTTGAATTCGAAACGGGAGATTGGAGTTCTTCCATTCGTCGGTCTGAGTCCCTGGCGAGTTGTCTTTGATCATTCAAATCACATCTATTTGATCGGTGCCAATGGCTCGTTGCAATTCGCCTACGAGATCGATCAGGATACGGTTTCCCTTGTAGAGGTACCGACCCGTGTCTTGGGCTTAACTGGCAAAGAAGAGATCGCCATGGACGCCAATGGCAAAACCATGGCTACGGGTAATTGGAGTGGATATGGCATGCAAGATTACGCCGGAATTCGGATCAAGTTCCGGCAGGAGCCTATGTTTCAGCGAGTGACGGGAGTAAACAGCGCCAAGTTCGTGGCCGTCTCTTTGGACGGTGAAACGATCCTTGGGCAGCAAGGTGATGAGATACTAGTGTTTAACCGTGCTGGAGATATCGTACAGCGATTTCCGACGGCGTCATTCCCACCTGCTGGATTCAGTGACGATGGAAAATTGGCGGTCGCCGCTGGAAAACTTTGGCAGACCGATTCATGGAATCCCGTTGCCATCGGACGATCAGGTGAGCAACTTGACTTTGTCGCGATGAGCATCAGTCGCGACGGGAAGCAGATCGGCGGCATCATGGGAGACGACGGAAAGGCTCTTGTGAATACCGCGACCGGTCAAGTCTTTGCGAAATTCGAGGGGAGTTTATCGAGATTTATCGGGGATGGCAATCGAATTCTCCATTCGGACCGAAGAGGACTCGTCCTCCGAGACCTCCAAACGATTCGCACACAACTTGCCGAGCTCGGATTTCCGTGGGAGGGGCCTGACTATGAACCTAGACAAGAGAAGGTTCCGTTGCGACGACTGCATATTGGTCCTTTGCTTCGAAACGTCCATACCTGCGAAGAGCTATTATCCTTGGTGGATGAAGTAGCACTCGAACGATCGCGCCAGCATCCCCATGACGGTGATTCCGCGTTTGCTGCAGCCATGATCCACATCGAGCGCCGACAAATGGGTCATGCGCTTGAGAAATTGAATCAAGCGGTACAGGCCTTGCCTATATCGATTACGCCACGTCAATGGCGAGCTTACGTTCTCGCAGAGCTGAAACGTTGGCCCGAAGCCGTCAACGATGCTGATTGGATTCTTGAACAAATAGATGCACCAGAGTTTAGGCTGAGACGGGCGGAGTGGTTGATCAACACTGGAAGGCCAGAGTTGGCCATAGCGGATTGTCAGAAAGTATTGGAACAACAGGTAGGTTTCGTCCGGCTCCCTCACAGCTTGATGGCGATCGCCTACCGTGATCTGGGGGACGACGAGAAGTCGAAACAGGAACTCGATCATGCACGTGTTGGGTTATCGGATCTGAATCTCATCAATTCGATGATCTTTCGTTATATCGGCCCCGATATCTCGTTGCGCCATCCTCGCATCGCCCAGCTCCACCTCGATCTTTTGCCCACGGACGACGAATCGCTCCATCCCTACTATGTCGACACGATCGCATGGGCGTTGCTGCGAAACGAAGAGTTCGAGGCCGCTCTCCGAGTCAACAGGCCGAATCTCGAAAGGAAGGATTCACTGGTATTTCCCATGGCACATTGCGTTGCGGCGATCTGCAACGCGAGGCTAGGCAGTCTTGAGGAAGCCGAGCAACATCTCGCGACTGCGGAACAGGTCGATCGAAAGGACCTAGAGACAAAGGCCGACTTCAATGTCAGGGAGTACCAACTCCTTCTCGCCGAAGCACGCGAAGCACTTTCAGCCTGTCGGTCTGATCGTATCCCGGAGTGAGCAGAAGATACCGAATCCGCAACTTCAAGTGTTCGTCTTCCGAGGATGGAGCCGCATCGTACCCTTCCCCTTCACCACTCCCGCGGCTATTGAGAAAATTGATCACGATGAGGACATCGAACGGGGATACACCACCATCGAAGTCCACATCCAAACGGTTTCTTGGGTTTTGAAACGGCGCACGGCTAACCTCGACTTTTCTGGGTGTTCTTTTTGATTTCCTGTGTCACAACCCCTTTTTCTCGGCAACTTCCACCCTAGCGAAGTGCGCATCTACGGGATGAGGGTGCGTTTTTTAGGCACCTTGGATGCATGAAGACTACTCCAGCCGTTGGTTGGGCGACTTGCTCGACCGTACAGCGGCAGAACGCGTTCGGTCGAGAATGAATACGCGCCCATCCCTTCTTCGGACCTTGAAGTCTCGTCGCAGCGAAGTTCTGGAGTCGTCCCGTCAGAGTCACCGTCGAGCATTGCGACGTCGATTGGGGATGGAGTTGCTGGAGCTGC